>CALKVB010000639.1 GCA_937996605.1 uncultured Oxalobacteraceae bacterium
ATGAGCGTTGATGAAGTACCAGTGATTATCAACTTGATCCAAAAGATCAAACAAGATCAACAAAAAACGGTGCTCTTAGTTGAACATAAAATGGATGTCGTACGATCTCTGGCTGATCGAATTATGGTATTGCAAGATGGCTGCTTAGTCGCCGATGGTGAACCTAACGCGGTTATGGCTTCCGATGCGGTGCAACAAGCGTATCTTGGAAAGAGAACAAGTCCACCACAGAAAATGGAAAACAATCCAATCAGCCCCGAAACAATGTCGGAGGGTGAGCATGTCTGAAGCTCAACGTGAACTCATCCTCGACCTCAACGATGTGCATACGCATATTGGCGAATATCATATTTTACAAGGCGTCAATTTACAGATACCACGCGGTGAACTATTCGTGCTATTGGGGCGCAACGGCGCAGGCAAATCGACCTGCCTCCGCACCATCATGGGTTTGTGGAAAGCCAGCCGTGGTCGCATCGAATTCAAACAACACGCTGTCCAAGGTTTGGCGACTCCCGATATTGCTCGACTTGGCATTGCCTATGTTCCGGAAAATATGGGTATTTTCTCTGCACTCAGCGTCAAGGAAAATTTAAGCCTTGCCGCCATCAGCGGCCCACTAGATACGCAAAGACTAGAATGGATTTTCGGTTTCTTCCCTGCCCTCAAGAAATTCTGGAATTACCCCGCCGGCAACCTCTCTGGTGGACAAAAACAGATGGTAGCCATCGCACGCGCGATTATCGAACCGCGTGAACTCTTGTTGGTTGACGAACCAAGCAAAGGCCTATCACCTGCGATTGTGCAAAATTTGATGGAAGCGTTTCGCGAACTTAAAACCAGCCAGACCAGTATTATCTTGGTCGAACAAAACTTTAATTTTGTACGAGAGCTCGGCGACAGCGTGGCGGTGATGGACGACGGTCGCATCGTGCACCAAACTCAGATGCGGGCCTTGGCCGAAGACCAAGAACTGCAAACACGTCTGCTTGGTCTATCGATGGATAGCCATCAATGAGTGCGCAATTTTTCAAAAGGATACCTTGTCAATGAATACCCTTGTGACAGACGAGGCAAATGTCGCCACCAGTCTTGCCCTACCCAAGCCGGACATCAAACCCTTACTCTTAATTCCTGCTCTTGCCTTGGCAGCCTTACCCCTAGTCGGTAGCAGTTCGACTTGGCTAACTCTCACACTTTCAGGCCTGGCCATGGGCATGGTGATCTTCATCATCGCCAGTGGCCTCACCTTGATTTTTGGCTTAATGGATGTGATGAATTTCGCCCATGGCGCGTTTATTGCCAGCGGCGCTTTTATCGCTAGTATGATGGTCGCGCCCTTATTACAGTGGTCAGAAAGCGAGTCCTTAGGACTTAATTTGGCTGTCCTCGCCATCGCCATCATTGGCGCGATGCTAGTGACCGGCCTGCTCGGCATTATTTTTGAACGTGTGATAATCCGTCCTGTCTATGGCCAACACTTGAAACAAATCTTGATCACGATGGGCGGAATGATAGTGGCAGAGCAGCTCATCACCATGATTTGGGGGGCGGAGCAAATCCCATTCCCATTGCCTCAAATATTGAAAGGCTCCTTGGTCCTTGGCGAAACCTTGATTGAAAAATATCGGCTGTTTGCGGTCTTCATTGGCACGCTGGTACTCATCACCATGTTATACACACTGAATCGCACCAAGCTTGGTCTATTGATACGTGCAGGAGTTGAGAATCCAGAAATGGTCGAATCCTTAGGTTATCGTATTCGCCGCCTGTTCATCGCCGTATTTGCCGCAGGCTCAGCCTTGGCTGGCTTAGGAGGCGTGATGTGGGGTCTTTACAAAGAAACCGTTTCAACCGCGATGAGCGGAGAACTCATGGTGACTGTTTTTATCGTTGTCATCATTGGTGGCCTAGGTTCTGTGGGAGGATGCTTTATCGCCTCATTACTACTCGCCTTGGTGGCCAACTACGCGGGATTCTTATTACCAAAGTTTGCCCTCATTTCACACATAGTACTCATGATACTGATTTTAGTATGGCGCCCAGCGGGCCTCTATGTTTTAGGCAAACGCTGAACAATTAGCCGATAAGGATTACCCATGTTGTCGTTATTATTTCGCCGTAGCCTTTCCAATCACCTACCACGTAGCCGCTTGTTGAATACTTTGCTGGTAGCGATTGTGCTGGGCCTCGCCTTCGCGCCATTTATCACCAGCGGTGCTCGCCCTTTGAATACGGCGGCAAGCATTTGCGTGTATATCATCTTAGTCGCATCGTATGATTTATTACTGGGATACACAGGCATCGTGTCCTTCGCCCACACCATGTTTTTCGGTATTGGTGCCTATGGCATTGGTATTGGATTGAGCGCTGAACAACCGAGCTGGAGCGGCGCACTCAGTGGCTTATTATTAGCGCTGCTCTTGTCTTTGACCTTGGCATTAGTGATCGGGCTATTTGCCTTGCGCGTCAGAGCCATTTTCTATTCTATGATTACCCTTGCCGTTGCTAGCTCCTTTGCGGTGCTCGCATCACAACTATCCGACATCACCGGTGGTGAAGACGGCAAAATATTCTCGGTTCCAGAATTAATCTCACCCTCATTCGAATTACTCTCAACTCCGATCATGGGGCGCCATATCGACGGCAAAATTATCTGTTACTACTTACTGTTTTTCAGTGCAGTTGCCTTATTTTTATTGATGCTGAGATTGGTAAATTCACCTTTCGGCAAAGTTCTACAAGCAATTCGAGAAAATGAATTTCGTGCCGAAGCCATAGGCTATCGTACTGTTTTCTATAAAATTAGCGCGAATTGTATTGCTGCCATCTTGGCGACCTTAGCAGGTGCCATGATGGCGCTGTGGTTGAAGTATGTGGGCCCCAAAACCATGCTCAGTTTTGAAGTCATGACCGACATTCTTTTGATTGTGGTCATTGGTGGTATGGGTAGCCTCTACGGCGCCATCATCGGTTCAGCCTTATTCCTCATTTTACAAAACTACTTAAAAACGCTGATGGCACAGGCGAATGAAAGTTTGACTGACCTGCCATGGCTGGCCCAGGTCTTACATCCTGACCGCTGGTTATTTTGGTTAGGTATTTTGTTTGTACTCTCGGTGTATTTCTTCCCGACTGGGATAGTTGGTAAACTCAACGCTCGCAGAAAAATCGAATAGGCTCAGATCTCATCCCGAAAAAAAGCGTCCAGTGTTGCCGCTGGACGCTTTTTATTTATTCTATCGCCGTGTTTTTCGCTACTTCTTTCGCTGTGTGTTTTCAGCGCATTGCTCATTCAAATTCTTCAAGTTCAAATGAGCTTAGTTCTCTTCGACCTCATTTCCTTCTGTTCTCGCTTTTTCAAACGCCTTACCAAAGAATAAAGCGTTCTCCAACAAACGACGGCTACCTATCCAACCGCTACGGAACCCTAGCGCCGCACTCGCCATGATGACGCTACCATTTCCAACGCGCTCGGCAGTCAAAGCAGCAGAGCCAGCGATACGTTTCGCATTTTCATCCGAGACATAACCACTCACCACAGGTGAATTCGTATAAGCGGCAACGGTGCCATAACGATCGCCTTCTAAACGATAGGCGTCAGCCTGCGCCCGGAACACAGGTACCGTGTCGCGTGGCATACCCGCTGCGAGTGGATGGCTACGGTCAATATCCGCCTCAAAAATCACACCTGCCACCAAGTCTTTGGCTGCATTCGCATCTTGATCTTTATACGGCAAGCGAGAATCCTTAGACTTCTTCTCACCTGACTTTGCATCAGACGATTTGTCTTCAGATTCCAGTTTCTTACTTCCCTCTGTTTTCACCAATTTTGTATGCAAATACGATTGTGAACTCGCCCATTTCATTGCGCCCTCGACGCCAATCACGACACCACCTTGTTTAATAAAACGTTCGAGATTTTTGTTTGCTTCATCACTTAAACGGTAGCTACCATCTGGCATGACGATATGGGTGTATCGATCTAATGAAAGCGAGGACAGACGATCGAGACTCAGTTGTGTCGTTGGCAGTTGTAAATGTGTATCCAACCAGTGCCACAGCTCGCCAACCGAAGTGGAATCAAGGCCATTCCCCGCCAATAAAGCAACGCGTGGACGTTCTACATTTTTCAAACTCGCACTACCCAAATCTATACCGCCCAAACCTGCTCCTGAGCTTAATGCCATCACTTCCACGCTATATTTTGCACTGGTTTGACGCACAATTTCCGCTACACGGTTCGCAGACACTGACTGCATAGCGACAGGGATAATGATGCTACCAATGCCAATATCTTTGTTGCCATCCGTAGTTTGAATGCGCATTGGTTTCGTAACCGTACGCAAGCGCAAGCCGGTTTGACTTAATGCCGCTAGTAAAGGTGCCGCATCATCGTTAGCCCAAGAGAACGCGTAGGCGATATTGGATTCGGCCTTCAAGCCTTGGTTTGCACTAACGCTATACACATCTCCAAGCACATCGGCCGCCGTTTTCGCACTGGCCAAATCGTAGGCCTTGGTCACACTGAACGCAGAAACATCGTAGAACGTATTGTCTTTGAATTGCGTACGTAATTCCGTAATTGCTTCCAACAATCGTGACTGGCGTTGTTGCAGGGGGACTGCGATGGCATTGTTCGCATCGTAGCGTTGGCCATTGACGGTCACACTCGCTTTCAATTGATGCACCGCGATCCCGTGCTGCTGCAAGAGCCCAGCGAAGTCGCGCAAACGCGCTGGATTGCCTTCTGCAGCGAACAGCATGGCCCGATTGGTATCGCCAACCGCCGCTTTCTTAGCATCTTCGAAAAACTGTTTTTGGTGCGCGATCAGTTGTTCACGCATGGCGTCCGCAGCTTGCAAGGTGGTGAGCGAAGTCGTGATCTGATTTGCGATGGTATGTTCAAAACGCAGTAAGCCATTACGAGAATCTTGAATGTGACCGCGGGAACTCGCTTGTTCAAACAAAATCCCGACACTGCCTTGAATATCTGGGTAAGTTGATCCCTTACCGTAATAAAAATCATCGAAACCTTCACGACTAAAATAGAATTCGCCACGAGCATCCAAAGCCTTGGCATGAAACTTGGCGATTGCCGCAGTGAGGTCTTGATTGCTTTGAGGTGTTAAAGGATGTGTGCGTGAAGGCACACCGGGTTGGAAGAAATAGGTCGCGTCTGTACCTTGTTCATGGAAATCACTGAAGATGTGCGGACGCCATTGTTGGAAGGTGGCGACATGGGCTCTCGATTCTGGATGTTGCAACCACAACCAATCACGATTCAAATCAAACCAATAATGATTGCCCCTACCGCTGGGCCAACTTTGGTTATGTTCCAAGGTGTTGGGGTCAGACACCAAGGTTTGCCCACGATAAGAGTTAGCCCAAGATGCAAAACGCGCGAGGCCATCAGGGTTTAACATTGGATCAATCACCACCACCATGCGTTCAAGCGTCTCGGTTACCGAGGCATCGTTTGAGCTCGCCAAATGCCAAGCGACCGCTGGAGCGGCATTCGCACCACTTGGTTCATTTCCATGTACGCTGTAACCGAGGTAGACCACCACTGGCGTATTACTGTCTCCGCGAGCACGGGCAGCTTCAATCTCTTTCAATCGGGCCTGATTCTTCGGGCTAGTAATAATGACATTCAAAATCGGGCGTTTTTCGTGGGTATAGCCAACCACTCGCACATGCACACGATCAGACTGCGTCGCCAGCAGTTGATAATAAGCCACTAACTGCTCTGGCCGGGCATGCCATTCGCCCAATTCAAATCCTAAACTAGCAGCTGGTGTTGAAATCTGCTGAACCCTAGCGTGTACAGGTAGCACTTGTGCAGGCGTTGCTGCGATGGCAGATGCTGTAGTGAACGATACACAGAACGCTAGGCTGATCGCCTGGACGACTTTTTTGATGAACATTGAGGACTCTCCGGCATATATATATCAAATTGATAAGAAACAAACACGCGTGTCTTGTATGCGTACTCTGCCCCTCCATGGCAGCTCGATATAAGCTCGATGTCAGTTCCATGCTATTTCTCTGGGGGCGCACTGAATTAACAGTGTAAGGGCATTAGAACGAAACTTATAAACAAAGTTCCTTATCCAAACAATCCAGCAGACAGGCTTCCACCTCCGACAACGAGGTGAACAACAACAGAATAAAAAAAGCCACCGAATTGATTCAGGTGGCCCAGATGAACTTTGCGAGAGAGTTCGAACTATTTATCCAAACGTTCAATCCCCATCAATTTCAAGACATACTTCTCATAGATCGGTTCAGAATTTCCTGTTTTCATCTTACGCATGAAATATTTTTCAAATGCGATCTTCGCATAATGCACCCACTTGCCTTTTTTAAACCAATTCACGTTACGTGGCGGTATTTGCGGCAAAGCGACAAAGGCTGCTCCGGTATCTCCCATATCGGCTAAACAAATCGCATTCCAGCTGCCTTTCGCAGTTGCGGGTGTACCTGCTAAATCCGATTCAATGTTATGAACGATCGCCGTCACCATAGTCTCAATCATATAGCCAGTCTTTGGTGCACCTGTTGCGACTGGGGTGGCTTCAACAGGCGGGATGGCAATACAAACCCCTGCGGAATAAATATTCTTAAACTTCTTGCTGCGTTGGAATTCATCGACCAACACAAAACCTCGTGGATTACACAAACCTTCGACTGCCGCAACAGGATCGACACCTTTAAAAGACGGCAGCATCATACTGTACTTAAACGGTAAGACATGTTCTTTCTTCAGATTGCCCATATCATCCATTTCACTGATGTACATTTTTCCATCTTCGACCTTGGTGGTCTTCGCATTGCATATCCACTTAATATCATTATTGCGGAGTTCACTTTCCAGCATGGATTTTGAATCGCCAACGCCGCCTAGCCCCAAATGGCCGATATAAGGCTCACTGGTCACATACGTAATCGGTACTTTATTGCGCAACTTTCGGCGCCTTAGATCGGTGTTGAAGATAAATGCAAACTCATATGCGGGGCCAAAGCAAGAAGCACTAGGCATGGCACCAATAATCGCTGGCCCCGGATCCTCTAAAAATTGTTGGTAGGCCAGATAAGCGCGTTCGGCATGGTCTATCGAGCAGATGGATTGTGTAAATCCGCCGTGAGGACCAGCCCCAGGCACTTCATCAAAAGCGAGCTTGGGTCCCGTGGTAATCACAAGAAAGTCATAGTCGACACGGCTACCATCGGCTAGCTCGAGTGCATTTTCTTCAGGCAGCATACGGCTCACCGCTTGCGCGATAAATGCGATGCCTTTTTTCTCGAGATACGGTCGAATTTCGAAGGTAATAGCTTCACGCTGCCGCCAGCCCACGGCAACCCATGGGTTAGATGGAACAAACTGAAAATAGTCCACCGCATTAATTACGGTGATCTGATGTTCGGATCCTAGTTTTTCGCGCAGCTCATAAGCGGCTGGCATGCCGCCGGTACCTGCGCCCATTACGACGATGTGTGCCATGTCTACTCCAATCTTTATCTGATGTTATTCTCGAATACCCTTACCCGTTCTACCCCTGCAATTCACTTACTTCGACCATTAGTATCTAGCGCCGCATTCCACTTAAAACCGAGTTCACCCACTTTGCTACTTCTGCTGCAGGCATTACACCACTTTGTCGCGCGAGTTCTCGTCCGCTCTGCAAAAGCAACAAAGTAGGGATGCTACGAATTGAAAATTGTTGAGTCACATGAGGAGCAGCATCGCTATCAATTTTTATCAATCGAACTTGGGGCAACAATAATGCGGCCTGTTCAAATTGTGGTGCCATTGCGCGGCATGGTCCGCACCACGCGGCCCAAAAATCTACCAAGACCGGAAGTTCTGTGCGACTAACATATTTAGAGAAAGCTGATTCCGTAATCGCGCTAGGCTTAGCGGCCAACAACTCGACACCACACTTTCCACACACAGGCGCATCATGCAAACGGTCGTCAGCAATACGGTTCACAGCGGTACAACTCGGACATACGATATGCATGATCTTTCCTTTCAAGATGATGTCAAACCTTGGGGTGATTTGTTATTCACCAGCTCGCATCCCTAACTTACGTAGAATTTGCTCCATCAAACACCACTTAGTTATGCCACTTTGCAAAATATTGGCGCCTACAAAAGCAATAAATGCGAGGAACCACTGATTGACAAAAATTGGGCTAGCTTGGACTCCTAAAGCTAGGCTTAACAAAATAAAGATACCCGCCACCACACGCACCATTTGCCATGAACTCATGATTTTTCTCCTTTTAACTTTCAACAAATCACTTTCAACAAATAACTTTCAACAAATAGTCTTCAAAAAAACTTTCACCCATTTACATTCAATAAATAAGCGTCCAAAACCCTTAAGCCGCGGCCTCGTATTTACGTCGATAGGCAACAAAGTACAACAGAGGAATAACAATCAAGGTCAACAGAGTCGACACCAAAATACCGAAAATAAGCGAGATTGCGAGGCCATTGAAAATGGGGTCATCTAAGATAAAGAATGCACCCATCATGGCGGCCAAACCTGTCAGAGCAATTGGCTGTGCACGTGTAATAGCTGACTGCACCACTGCGTCTTTAAAGGCGATCCCTTGCGCGACTTGAACATGAATGAAATCAACCAACAGTATTGAATTGCGTACGATAATCCCTGCTAGAGCGATCATACCTATCATGCTAGTAGCGGTGTATTGCGCACCAAGCAAGGCATGACCAGGCATGACACCGATGATCGTTAAAGGAATCGGTGCCATGATGATCAGTGGCGTTAAATATGAACCAAATTGTGCTACCACCAGCAAATAAATCAGGATCAAGCCGACGGCATAAGCGGCCCCCATATCACGGAAAGTTTCGTAAGTGACTTGCCATTCGCCATCCCATTTCAAACTGAAATGACGATATGGGTCCGTTGGCGTGCTGATGAAATATTCCTGCAAAGGCGTGCCAGCGGGTGTCACAATTTTTTGAATTTCGCCGCGCATCTTAAACATGCCATACAAAGGGCTATCTAGTTTGCCCGCCATATCGGCAACCACATAGTTCACTGCCAATCCATCTTTATGATACAAAGGCTGCTCACGTAAGGTGTCGGTCACCGTCACCAACTCGCGAATAGGTACGATGCCACCTTGCGCATTTCGCACGCCGAGTGACAACAAGGTGTCCAGATTACCCTGTTCGGTGATTGGCAACTGTAAATGCGCCGATACCGGATACTTACTTTCGTCGTGCATATACGCCGCGGCATCGCCAGACAAACCCGTTCGCAAGGTGCTCACGATCTGTGCCTGCGTTATGCCCAATTGCGCTGCCTTACGACGGTCCACCAACAACAATTTGCGCGGTGCATGAACGATACTACTGTCGTCAACATCAACAATTCCAGCCGTTTTTTCAAACACGGCACGTACTTGTTTGGCGACTTGGCGACGCTCTGTATCGCCTGGCCCATAAATTTCGGCAACGATAGGCGACAACACCGGTGGGCCAGGTGGGACTTCTACCACTTTGACATTTGCTTCAGCGTCAATCTTTTTAGCGATTGCTTGCAATTGTGGACGTACGCGGGTGGCGATTACATGACTCTTGTCACTACGATGATGTTTATCCACTAAATTGACTTGGATATCGCCGACCTCGCCACCAGAGCGCAAATAATACTGGCGCACCAATCCATTGAAATTGATCGGTGCTGCCGTTCCTGCGTAGGCCTGATAATCACTGACCTCAGGTACGGTTTGCAAGTAACTACCAAGCTCACGAAGAACTGCGGCAGTCTTCTCAACTGGAGTACCTGCGGGCATGTCGACAATCACCTGAAACTCTGACTTATTATCGAAGGGCAGCATCTTCAATTGAACCCAGCCTACGACTGGCAACACAATCGATAAGGCGATCAAAGCGAACACGCCAAGCCCCAATTTGCGTCTATTCTTTTGTCCTTGATGTTGATCTAAAAAGGGGCGAAACACCGCCTCAAACCAAGGCGTAATTTTACGCAGCACACCGCTTTCAGCGTGATGCCCTTCTTTCATCCAGAGGCGCGCTAACCATGGCGTCACCACGAAGGCAATCGCAAGTGATAGCAACATACCCATACTGGCGTTAATCGGGATTGGGCTCATGTAAGGCCCCATTAAACCGCTGACGAAAGCCATCGGCAATAAGGCGGCAATCACTGTCAATGTAGCCAATATAGTCGGCCCGCCTACCTCGTCGACCGCACCGGGAATAATTTCATGCAAGCGTTTTTCAGGAAAGAGTGCTTGATGCCGATGAATGTTTTCTACCACAACAATCGCATCATCGACCAAGATACCGATCGAAAAAATCAGTGCGAATAGCGATACACGATTCAGCGTAAAGCCCCAAGCCCAAGAGGCAAACAAGGTTACGGTAAGCGTTAAAATCACTGCCGTACCGACAATCGCAGCTTCGCGTCGGCCCAAGGCTAAGAACACCAAAGCAACCACAGACAAAGTAGCAAACAAGAGTTTTTGAATCAGTTTTTTAGCCTTGTCGTCGGCCGTTTGACCATAATTGCGGCTCACACTCACTTCAACCCCATCAGGGATCGCAGCTCCCTTTAACTGGTCCACGCGCTCGAGCACAGCATCGGCCACTTGTACCGCATTTTGGCCAGGCTTCTTGGTGATCGCAATGGTCACCGCCGCATACTCTGCCCCTGATTTTTGATCGCCCTTGACTGCAACGCCATGCCAAACATAACGGTTCGCTGGTAGTGCGCCATCTTCGATATGGGCAACATCTTGCAAGAAAATAGGACGATTATTACGTACCGCCACAACCAATTCCCCGACATTTTGTGCGTCACGCAGAAATGGTCCAGCATCGATCGAAATCGCCTGATTACCAGCGCTCAGTTCGCCACTGGGCAGGCCCAAATTTGCCGCTTGCAATGCCGCTTGTAGATCTGCCACTGTCAGTTGATTCGCCTTCAGCTTAGTAGGATCAAGCTCGATATTGATGGCGCGACCTGGGCCACCGATAGTCACGACCTCGCGTGTTCCCTTCACTCGTTTCAAATCAGCTTCTATGGTATGCGCGACCGCTTCGAGATCAGCCGCTCCTTTATCTGATTGTTTGCTCCACAAGGTTAAGGACACAATGGGGACATCATCAATGCCTTTGGGCTTTACCAGAGGTTCTAATGACCCCAAATTACTGGGTAACCAGTCACGATTACTATGTATCGTGTTGTACAAACGCACCAAGGCTTCAGTACGCGGCACGCCAACTTCGAATTGCACGGTAAGAATGGCGAGGCCTGGTCGAGATACTGAAAAGACATGCTCAACATTCGCAATCTGTCCTAGGACTTGCTCTGCAGGCACAGCAACCATTTGTTCAACATCTTTGACCGAAGCGCCGGGAAAAGGAATCAACACATTCGCCATCGTCACATTGATCTGTGGCTCTTCTTCACGCGGCGTAACAAGGACTGCAAACAAGCCGAGTAAGAAAGCGACTAAAGCTAACAACGGTGTGATTTGCGAGGCTTGAAAAAAGGCAGCGATACGGCCTGAAACACCTAATCTATTTTCCGGTTTATTCATCGCGAGCTCCTATTTAGACACGGAATTAGCGGATGTAGCATTAGCGTTGCTCGTCGTTAGCGTGGCGGCGAGTCGAGGATCACGCACCACCAATTCCCCTGCAGACAAGCCACTCAATACTTCTTGCTCAAGACCATTCACGGGACCTGGTTTAACTTGACGTAATAAGGTCTTTCCCTGCGCATTCAAGACATAAACCGCATACAGCTCGGCGCGACGAAAAATAGCAGAAGTAGGAACAAACAGACGTGTCGCGGCATTACGATTGGTACTATCAATGGCGGAACCGCTGAGCTCATTCGAAAAACTGAGATCCACGCGGGCAAACATTCCCGGAGAAATATTTTTGATGTTATTGGGAAGATCAAAGCGTACTTGTACCGTGTGCGTAGCCGCATCTGATATCGGCAACACCGTCATCGCGATCGGTTTGACGAAACGCTGCGCATCTGGGAGGCTGGGAAATTCAATACGAAGTTTGGCATCATTATTGAGACTGGCTATACGTGTTTGCGGCACACTGACAATAACCCGCAATTGTTTTGGGTCGTACACCGTCATGATAGGTTTTCCTGGAACGGCCATTTGTCCCACGGCCGAAGGCATCGATGCGACGTAACCATCAAATGGGGCGGTAATCATGTAAAAGCCAGATTGCGTTTGCACTGCAGCTGCCTGTGATATCTGTGCGTTCGCTTGTGCCGCAATCGATTTGAACTGGGCTAAGGCACGATCAAGTTGCGCTTGACTAATGTAGTTCTTTTCGAACAGTAGTTTTTGACGATCGTAGTCTTTCTCTGCCACTGCTAAATTCGCTTTGATGGCATCGACTTGTGCTCGGCTGGCATTCAATTCTTGCTGAGCTGCGCGCGCGTCAATTTTGACTAAGAGCTGACCGCGCTTAATCGTAGCGCCCGCCTGCACCGGCAATTCTAGGATTCCGCCTGAGACCTGTGCAGAGATCTCTGTAAAACGCACGGCTTCCACCACACCATCAACCCGCAATTGTGTTTGTTCGTTTGACGCTCGTACGGGCACTGTGCTGATGGTTTGCGGCGCTTGCTGTGTTTGCGGTGTTTGCGTTGTTTGTGCGTAGCTACGATGGGTGAAGCCCGAAAGGCTAGCAGTCACCACCAAACTGATTGCCAGATTCATCACCGACGGCGTCCATTGCGTGTTCAATTTAGGCATGTTGTTTTCCTTCCAAGTCTTCACTGCACAGAGATCAGTCTGAGTAAATATTCAAGAATTTCTCAATTCGATAGAAAGAAAATTTGAACATTTGCTTTTCCATGGAACACATCATATACTTATTTGCGTAAATGCGCAAATACGAAATTAAAAATTTACGCAATTATTGAAATAAAAACAAAATGAAGTCATTCTCAATCGCGACCCAAGGTACAATCATGCTTTCAGTAACTCGGACATGCACAAAGATGGAAGGCCTTTCTGAACTCGCACTCGATCATGTGGCGCAGTATTTTTCTGCACTCTCTGAACCAAGTCGGCTGCGTATCTTAAATTACCTGCGCGAAGGTGAACGCAATGTAGGTGAATTAGCCGAAGCGTGTGAATGTTCACAAGCGAATGTATCGCGTCATTTATCAACCTTGGCCAAGCACGGTATGGTCGTCAGAGAAGGTCGCGGCACTGCTGTCTACTACCGCATCGCTGACGAATCGATTTATGCTTTATGTGACTTAGTTTGTGGCAATGTCGCTAAACGCCTTGAAGCACAAGCGAGTCTATTAGGAAGTTTGGCCCCCAAGAAAAAGCGCTAAATCTGAATTAGATTTAACGCTTATAGAAGTTATCCAATGGCTACGTTTGGGTGGAAATTAGACTCAGTCTTTCTTACACAAACAAATATCAACACCACGGTCAAATACAATCTGCCATCGATCACCTTGTTTGCGCCAAATCGATACAAAACGGGCGATTTGCAAGCCCTTAGCGTCATACACTGGGCCACTACTACTAGCCAATTCGCCTGATAAAATCGTCTCGACTTCATCAGGTTTCCATGAAAATGGAGCTATCGAAGCCTCAAAGAAATGCTCCCATCCATCTAGGATTTGCTGTTTCCCACGTAGCACTTTCTTGCCTGTGAAAAAAACTGCGTCAACGGCAATAAATTCAGAGAAAGCTTTGAAGTCTCTGGCGAACATCGTGCGGGCGAATGCCTGTTCAACCATCAGCACTTCTTGCCTCGCCTGCCTACTCTCTGGCGCTATGCTTAATATAGCCAATTCTGGTGCCAGTTCTTGTGCCTGTGCGAGTGAGCAACCCAAGGTGAGGCAAATACTCTCCAAAAAGCCCCAAACAAGCCAAACATAAGCAAACCGACGCAAAAGCATAAACAACCTCGAATAAATTAGACTTCAAAAAGCACAGTATGTTTACATAGCTGCTTGCCAAGCAGCACTTCCATACAGCGCATCATAATCTTCTACCTCGAAGGCCTGCACACCCACTGCTTGTAGGAAATAGAGTTTGCCATGATCTTGCTCATGAGATGTGTGAACGTACCATGCGGGCTGAAAGCGTAGATCGGAAGAGCACACGTC
>CALKVB010000640.1 GCA_937996605.1 uncultured Oxalobacteraceae bacterium
AAAATGATTATCGTGCCCTTAGCTTTATTGTTGAGCGCTTTGGCTCCGTGGGCGATTACCCCTTTGTTAATGTTGGGCGGTGCTTATTTGTGCTTCGAGGGTTTCGAAAAGCTGGCACACAAGTTTTTGCACTCCGAGGAAGAAGATAAAGCTGAAGAAGCTGAATTATTGCAGCAAGTCGCTAGCAGTGATGTCGATCTCGTGAGCTATGAGGAAGACAAAATCAAAGGCGCGATTCGTACCGATTTTGTATTGAGTGCTGAGATCATCATCATTACTTTGGGTACTGTCGCTGAATCTGTGTTTTCAACTCGCTTAGCGGTATTGGCTGGAGTTGGCTTGATTATGACGATTGGCGTGTATGGCTTTGTTGGCTTAATTGTGAAGCTCGACGATATGGGTTTTTACTTGTTGCGCAATAAGAGTGATTCTTTGTGGCATAAGCTGCAAAGAAAAATTGGCGATGGCTTTGTCGCTTTTGCTCCATGGTTGATGAAAGCCTTAACGGTCATTGGCACGATTGCGATGTTTATGGTGGGTGGCGGTATATTGACGCATGGCGTGCACGCGATTGCTGAATTTTCTCATCACTTGGTTGAGGCGACATCGAGTATTGCCTATCTTGGCGTTGTATTGGGTGTTTTGATTCCGGCAGTAGTGGACATTGCAGTCGGGATTATCGCTGGCGCTTTAGTGTTGGCAGCTTACCAGTTGTATGATCGCTTTTTATCGCCCATATTCAAATTCAAAAAGACAGAGTAAGGCGTCCGAGACTTTCAGAGTTTCGTGATTCGGTCACCAAGAGTCGTGTTTGGTCGCGAGCTTGGTGACGACAAAGTACTTTTCCCCTATGCTGATTGATGTCGCATCCCCAAATCGTTTAAGGCGAAGTGGATGTTGGATCGCTTCGTGTCCAAATTTCTTGGAGTATTTATGATAGAGATTGTTGTTGATTCTGTGCAGAAGTCTTACAGCACCGTGCAGGCAGTATGCGGTGTGAGTTTTACTGTAAGCCCAGGCAAGATTTTTGCCCTGTTGGGACCGAATGGTGCAGGGAAATCCTCACTGATTCGGATGTTGGTGGGGTTAACCAAACCTGATCATGGAACCATCCATGTCAATATTGATGGCAAGGCAGTCGATGTACTACCCGAAACTAGTTTTGCTTATTTGCCGGAGGATCGTGGTCTATATCCCGATAAATCTGTAGTTGAAAATTTGACTTACATCGGTAAATTGCGCGGTTTGAATCGGCAACAAATCAATCATGAATTAGCCCATTGGTTGCCACGCTTCGACTTACAAGACAAAGCAAAAGATAATTTGAGTAAGCTCTCAAAAGGTAATCAACAAAAAGTACAGTTGATAAGTTGTTTGATTCATCATCCCAAGCTATTGGTGTTGGATGAGCCGTTTTCCGGTTTAGATCCGGTAAATCAAGAGCATGTATTGACGATCCTCAATGAGTTGCGTCAAAGCGGAACGACGATACTGTTGAGTGCGCATCAAATGGCCTTAATTGAGCGTTTGGCAGATGAGATGCTGCTGCTCAACAAAGGGCAGACTGTTGCACATGGTAGTTTGAGTGAAGTAATTGAACAGTTGAGTCCACGAAAATTATATGGAGCGAGTTTTTCCCAAACACCCGAATTGGAAAAAATTGAATCGTGTAATGCTGTGCTGAGCGCTCAGATCGATGATAAGCAGGTCTTGCTCGAACTTCGTGCGAATGCTACGGTTAATCAACTCTTATCGCAGTTGACGGCGCTGGGTGAACTCATTGACTTCGGACGCCAACGCCCCAGTTTGCATGATTTGTACCTTGCTGCGGTACACACCCATAATGCATCCCAAGAGACACAAGAGGTCCCGTCTCAAGTTAGTGAACTAGGAGTATAAAATGAACTTATGGACCATTGCGGTTTTCGAATTTAAGCGCTACTTTAAGTGGAAACAAGAGATTATTTCATTGGCTTTGATGCTGCTTGGTTTTGGCTTTTCAGTTGCCTGGCCGATGGTGAAAGGTATTCTCGATAAAGACTATCAAGTTGCCGTTTTCGCCGAGGGTGTAATGCCAAAAATTGAGGGGTTTCAATTTAGTCAGTTGGGAAACCAAGGCCAGCAAGACGTGATGAAAAACCTAGGTGGAAGTTGGCATGCTGTGATTACCATCGAAAAGGATCAAGTGCACTTGACGGTGAAAGAGAAAGCGAGCTGGCAAAGTAAGTTAAAGGCAGGCCTTAAGAGTTGGCAGCAACAGCGTCTCATCGCAGCATTGCCTTTAGATGCAGTGCAAAGAAAGAGTATTACCGAATTGCCAGAGATACTTGTTCGTACTTTGAAACAGGAAAATAAAGACGACAATGAGCGTGGTCGCGAGTTATTGAGTGGCGCGCTTTTATTCTTGTTGATCATGGGTGTTTTTTCTGGTTTTGGCTATTTGTTTACGGGAATTACGAGCGAAAAACAGAATCGTGTAACTGAGCAGCTACTAACTTTGATTACGCCTGCACAGTGGATACAAGGGAAAATTTTGGGTATTTCCCTGTTCTGCCTTAAGACGATGGTCAGCTATGGAATTATTTTCTTCGTGTTTATGAATGGCATCACTGCATTCAATGGGAATAGCGATTTGTCTTTGCCAATTTCTGTATGGGATGTGTTCAGCGATATCATTTTTATTGGACTGGGATTGTTGCTGGTGAATAGCTTTATGGCTGCTTTCGCAGCGACTATCGATGATCCCAACCACTCAAGTCGTAGCATCATGATGTTTCTACCTGCAGTGCCGGTAGCATTGGCCTACAGCGGAATCGATAATGCTGAAGGGATGATGATGCAGGTGTTGAGTATCTTCCCGTTGACCTCCTTCGCAGCGATGCCTTTGCGTATGGCGCATACTGAAGTGCCGCTGTGGCAGTGGGCGATTTCTTTAAGTTTGTTGTTAGCGTGCTTGTGGTGGTTTAAATCTGCTGCCACAAGGGTGTTCACACTTGGGATACGGATGTATGGAAAAGAGCCAACTTGGAAACAGATGTTAGAAGTATTTTTGTTTCCGGTGAAGGCGCAATAAGGTTTAATTGCAAGAATCGCTTGCGATTGCGATGTTGTGCCAAACGATCATTTCAATGTTAGTGTTGATTTTGAATTTGACTTAGAAAAATGCCCGGTAGCGACCTAGTAACTAACTAGTAACTACTGGGCATTTTTTATTACGGTCTTTAATTATTTAGTCTGTACATACTTTCTACGTTCAGCACGAAAATCAATTTGTGCCGTTGCTCTATCTATCGTACTAACTGCCTTTGTGACTATTTGTATGGCGCCATTGAAGAATACAGGATTGACTTTGTCCACTGTATCGCTGGGTTTGTGATAGTCTGCATGGTCTTCGACACCAAAGTAGATATGGGGAATGCCTGCATTAAAGAATGCAAAGTGGTCAGATTGATTGGTCCAATCATTTTGACCTTGCTCTGGTTTGTCATGATCAAATTTTAATTTGATGCCGCTAGTACCATCGAGCCCGATTAAGCTCGATTTGAAGCTTGGTGTTTGGTGAGTACCACTCGCAAATAATTCATTCTTGTCTCCACGAGCAATCATATCGAAATTGATATTGGCGACGATACTATCGTTAGCAAGAGTTTGCTGTTTGACGAAAGCCTGTGCACCGCGTAGACCGATTTCTTCCCCATCAAAAAATACATAGGCTATATTGTTGCGGGGCCGTTCGGTTTGAAAATAGCTAGCGACGGCTAACACCCCAGCGACTCCCGATGCGTTGTCATCAGCACCAAAGTAAATTTTTTGATTTTGAGTCCCTAGGTGATCGTAGTGGGCTGAAACCACGAGATAGTCTGTTTTTGCTTCTTGGCCAGCTTGGCAGGCAACAATATTTTGCCCTTTCTTTTCATTGCCATTGCGGTCCTTGATTTTGAATTCTTCAATGAAATTTTTGCCGCAGGGTTTCAACCCAATTTGCTCAATACGTTTGAGGATATAGTTTCTGGCTTTTGCGTTTCCTTCACTTCCAATCGCACGTCCTTGCATCTCTTCACTGGCAAGTGCACGAAGGTCGAGCATCGCTTGTGTGTTTTGATCGTCTGGGTTTGGCGTCGCGGTTGCAGTTGCGTTGATTAGGCTAGAGATGCCGAGACCAAGTACGACAGTTATTAATCGAGTTGAAAGGAAAAGTGAAGACATAAAAAAGTTCCAAAAACAATGGGGGAGCAGAGCGATATAACGCCTGCATAAAATAGAAAAAGCCTGTGGAGTTTGACCACAGGCTTTCGTATTTAGTTCAGGCGTATTTCAGAGGTATTTAATGCTTGCGAAGAATAAGCCTAAATTAGAGCTAAATTAACCTAGATTTGCTGTCGCGAAATCCCAATTTACCAATGCCCAGAATGCTTCCAAGTATTTTGGGCGAGCATTGCGGTAGTCGATGTAGTAAGCGTGTTCCCACAAATCGCAGGTCAACAATGGCGTATCGCTAGTCGTCAATGGTGTCGCTGCGTTGGAAGTATTCACAATGTCCAAAGTACCGTCAGCTTTTTTCACCAACCAAGTCCAGCTAGAACCGAAATTACCAACACATGATTTTGTGAAGGCATCTTTGAAGGCATCAAAAGAGCCCCATTTCGCATTGATTGCGTCCGCTAATTTGCCGCTTGGTACGCCACCACCGTTTGGTTTCAAACCGTTCCAGTAAAAGGTATGGTTCCAGATTTGAGCGGCGTTATTGAAAATGCCAGCGGAAGATTTTTTAACGATTTCTTCTAGCGTTGCGTTTTCGAATTCTGTACCTTTGATCAGGTTATTCAGATTAGTCACATAAGTTTGGTGATGCTTACCATAATGGTATTCGAGCGTTTCTTGAGAAATATGTGGAGCTAACGCGTCGATTGCGTATGGCAGTGCTGGCAAAGTATGTTCCATGTTCGTTCCTATCAAAAAGTGTCGCGCCAACGGATGTTGGCACAGCGTTACCGTTTATGGTCGAATAAAACCGCAAACCGACATTGTAAGCGTTTGTCGCTTCGCTTGCAGCCTCGCTTTACATTTTTTGTGCGCACAAACACTCTTAAGACCAATAGCCTTATAAGTTCTGGGGTTTTCCAACTTGTTTGAGTTGTACCTCATTGACATCAACAGCAGTGCGTATCAGCAGATGTTGATCAGCGTGAAGTTCTTTACCGCTGCGGATTAAATCGCCATCGGTCTTACTTAAAATGACATAACCACGTTCCAAAGTCCGTTGAGGATTAAGTAACTCCAATTGTTCACTGAGATGCTTCAATTTCAGCCTATGTTTGGAGAGTGATTGCGCCATCCCCATCTTCAGTGCATCGGCCTTACCTACATTCTGCATCTTTGATTTTGCAAGTTTCGGCTTTTGTTGCTGTAGTCGCTGTCGTAATTGTTGTAAACGCATTCTGCCGCGCTGGGTTGGCGCTTGTAAGGCTTGGCGCAAATGCTGTGAGTTGATTTGCAAACTCTGACGCTTGTTTGCGATACTGGCCATCGGACTGACTAAGCGTTTAGCTATCCAGTCGAGCTGTTGAGTTTGGGTCTGGATATGTCGATGCACTAGGCGATGCAGGCGTTGGCGTTGATGATCTAGTGTGGCGAGCCAATCTTGTTGTGCGGTGGCTGCCAGTTCTGCCGCTGCGGTTGGAGTCGGCGCACGTAAGTCAGCGACGAAGTCGGTGATAGTAAAATCCGTCTCATGACCAACGCCGCTGATCACAGGAATCTCACAATAGGCGATGGTTCGCGCAACGATTTCTTCATTGAAAGCCCATAAATCTTCAATGCTGCCACCCCCACGACAAACGATGATGATGTCATTGCTTGGGTCTGCAGAGGCAGTCGCAATCGCTTGAGCAATTTTTGCAGCTGCGCCTTCACCTTGAACTGGGCAAGGGTAAATGCAAATCTCAATATGTGGTGCGCGGCGCCTGAGCGCTGTCAGTACGTCACGCAAAGCAGCTGCATTGGGGCTGGTAACGATGGCAATTCGTTTCGCGAAGATCGGAATCGGTTTCTTCTTCTCCGAATCAAACAATCCTTCACTTTCCAATTGTGCTTTAAGACGAAGAAACGTTTCGTAGAGCGATCCAAGACCAGCTCGTCTGATTGCTTCGACATTGATTTGATAGTCACCGCGCGGAGTATAGAGACCAACCAAAGCGCGAACTTCGACTTTATCTCCTTCGCGGGGAGTAAAGGCTGCATATTGCGCCCGACCACGAAACATCACTGCTCGGACCTGAGCATCTTGATCTTTGAGGGTGAAATACCAATGACCAGAGGCCGCGCGGGTGAAGTTCGAAATTTCTCCTGAGATCCATGTCAGTGGGAAGTTTTGTTCAAGAAGTCGCGCCACTGCTTGGTTAAGAGCCGATACCGTGATAACAGGCTCAGTTTTAGGGGGATTTTCGAACAAAGAATAAGAGGCCATGGTGTGCGAAGGGAATATATGTCCACAAGCAGCGATTATAGGGCAGTGGTGGTGCACCGTGGTCACCTATCTTAAAAAACGCTTTAGATGAAATCTATAAATCATTGATTTATAAGCAAATTTCAAGTTTTTATTAATTTTATTTCATGTAAAAAAAGTTTCTTTATTTACTGCAGGCATTTTATAGACACTCTGGTAGCAAGATTATTCACAAAGTTATCCACAGGATTGGTCAGGGGAAACTTGAAATATTTCCATGTGGCATTAAAACAAGATTTGCCTTTTTTTAAGGCAGTGAAACAAAAATCAATGAAATCATTGACTTAAATTCTATTACCCAGCATGTTCACAATCTTATCCACAATTCTTGTGCAAAACTTGCTGAATTTCCTGCCTATTTCTTAAAAATATTGTGTAGTTTTTATGTTTTTGGGATGTTTTGGGCGTAAAGGAGTCTTTGATCAAAAATCGAGCAGGGATGTTTTGTTTTTTTAAATCAATAGCTTAGGAATATGTGAAAGTGTTGTTCACAAAGTCATCCACAGTTTGTGTGTAAAACTTTTTGACTTATCCACTTTTTCTTGAAAATCAAGGCATTTTTCCGCGTGGAAATGCATTTTGTTGAAATTTTAGTCAATTATTGGTCAAACTAAGGAGGTGCTTAAATTTTGGGCTGGCAGCTAATTTGTCGACAAATCAAGTACTTATCTTTTCATTCCAAAGATATCCACAATATTGCGCACAGAATCTGTGTAAAACTATCGAAGATCGAGTAACTATTAAGTGAAAAACAATTCTTGCAATGTCGCGTTTTTGTTCGAACAAAAATATTCCGTACTATAGACTTGCCCAGTGCGCAACAACACGATACATTGCGAAGTTGATCTGGCAAAATCATTTTTTCATCTCTGTTTTCTCTGTTTTTGGATTCTCAACTCGGATTCCCTGAAACAAATGGTTTTATTTTGCCTTGAGGCGCTGTTCACATTTCAGTTTTTGTAAGGAGTTTCATTTGTTTGCAATTATTCAGGCAGCTGGCTGGCCTATTTATTTACTTTTGATCGCTTCTATTGTCGCTCTAGCTTTAATTATCGAGCGCTCATTGTCATTGCGCCGCCAACGAATCTTACCTAAAACTTTGCTGGAAGAGGTCATTCGTGTTTATCAAAGCGGAAAGATCAAACAAGAGGTGATTGATCAATTAGCGATCAATTCGCCGCTAGGACGTGTCTTGGCAGCAGGCTTGCGTAATGTCCATGCGCCGCGTGAAGTGATGAAAGAATCGATCGAAGAGGCGGGCAGCGCGGTCGCACATGATTTGGAAAAATTCCTCACCACCTTGGGTACGATTGCCTCCTTGGCGCCATTGATGGGCTTGTTTGGTACCGTGGTCGGGATGATTGAAATTTTCGGCTCACAGAATGCGTCTGGTGCAAATCCTGCGCAATTGGCGCACGGTATTTCGGTTGCCCTGTACAACACAGGATTTGGCTTGTTGATTGCGATGCCTGCGATGATTTTCTATCGCCACTTCCGCG
>CALKVB010000641.1 GCA_937996605.1 uncultured Oxalobacteraceae bacterium
GTTTGATTGCGGCAGGGTTTAGTGCTGACGATGTCAAAGTTGTGGCACCGAAGGATCAGCCAGAAAAGGGCAATACTGTTGTGCGTTTGCATGGAAAGACTCAAGGCAAGCCGACCTTATACATCGGACATTTAGATGTGGTGGAAGCAAAGCGTGAAGATTGGAATTTTGACCCCTTCCAATTGACCGAAAAAGATGGATGGCTATATGGTCGAGGCGTGATCGATATGCTTGGTCAAAATAGTGCCATGATGGCGAGCCTAATACGACTTAAGCAAGAAGGCTTTGTGCCAGAACGTGACATCATCGTCGCGTTTACCGCAGATGAAGAAGCCGGGGGCGATGCCAATGGCGTTGATTTTTTGTTGAAAGAGCATCGGTCACTAATTGATGCAGGCCTGGTGATCAATCCTGATGCAGGTGAAGCAGCGATAAAAAATGGTAAGAAGATCTATCTAACCATGCAAACCAGCGAAAAAATGTTTTTGAGTTTTGAAGTTGAAGTTACCGACAAGGGGGGTCATAGTTCCCGACCAACTAAAGACAATCCTATCTATCGTTTGTCGAAAGCATTGGCACGTCTCTCTGATTATTCATTTCCTTTGCACCTTACTGATACGGTGAAGTTGTATTTTAAGGGACGTGCAGCCTTGGAACAGGGACAAGTGAAGAAAGATATGCTTGCAGTGGGCGGTGATAAACCCGATCTCGCAGCAGCGCGACGCTTATCGCAAGAAGTCGAGACGAATATTCAAATGCGTACGACTTGTACCGCCACGGAGATCAGCGGCGGGCATGCAGAAAACGCATTACCTCAGAGGGCTAAAGCAACGATACAGTGCCGTGTCGTACCTGGTGAGACTCAAGCCGGAACTGAAGCCTTGTTGAAACAAATTATGCGCGATCCTAGTGTTAAGTTCAGTGTTCGAACAGCAGCACGGCCTAGCCCAGAGTCTGCGCCATCAGGTCCTGTGCGCGCGGCTGTTGAACGCGTTACGAAATCGATGTGGCCAGATATTGCGGTACTGCCCAGCATGACGGCTGGAGCATCGGATAGTATTTACACCCGCGCAGCCGGGATTCCAACTTACGGTGTTGATGCCATGTTCGATGATCTTGATGATGGTCGCGCTCACGGACGCGATGAGCGTATTGATGTGAAAGTATTCGCGCAAGAATTGGAATTCATGTACCGCTTGATGAAAGCAGTCGATCAGATTCCTATGAAATAAACCTGGTCTTTGGTTTGATTGATATAGAAGCAGTCCCGCAGGTAGTCTACTGGCGGGACTGTTTTTTTTTATGAGACCTTAGAAATAGGGTGCTTGTATTCCCTCTTGCATGAAAACAGTTTGCACCGATTGTCTCGCAAACATGCGACGCATAAAGTCCCCAAGGTGAGGATAATCACGTGCTGGTTTGCGCATGCCGCGTGACCAACGCCCTAGCATAAATAAGAAGAAATCAGCGGCCGAAGCTTTATCACCAAGTAAATAGGCTTGACCTGACTTGGCGAAGTGTTGATCGATGTATTCGAGCATAGGAACGACGCGTTGTTCGGCGCTTTGTTTAATTTGTTCCGCAAGTTTAGGCTCGGCCAATAGTCGTTCGGGATAAAAGTAAGTGACTAATTCGGCTTGTAAGGTGTTGGAAAGATATAGCATCCATTTATATAGTAGCGCCCGATTTGCTGAAGTAAGGACAGGATGAAAGAAATCTGGCAGTTTGCGGGTGTTCTTATCGCATAGGTGTAAGCAGATCGCAGCGCTTTCTGTCATTGAAAAGTCGCCCTCGAGGAGTAAGGGGATTTTGCCGAGAGGATTGAGTTTGAGGTAAGGCTCTTGTTGGTGTTCTTGTCGACTGGTGTCGACTAACACGAGTTCATAGGTGAATCCTAATTCTTCCAAGAGAAAATGGGGCGCTAGGCTTGCAGTGCCGGGTGAATAGTAGAGTTGAATCATCGCTTGTATCTCCAATCGAACATGTTAGCCCATGTAGCAATACAAAATATTACATGTAAAAGCTTATGACTCTTGATTGTAGTCCAAGTTCAATCGACCGAATTACCTTGAGTAGTGGTGCACCCTTACACAGATTATTGTTTATCGTTTGTGGGTGGAACTTTTGTGCACAGCAATAGTCTTATCTTTTATTCTGCGCGCTTTCTATTACTCGGCACTGAACCTGCCATTTTGATTCCTTTTTTATGTCTGTTATTCCATTTTCTCCTACGAAGTGTTCCTTGATTGCCAGCTTATTAAGCACATTGTTTGTATCGTCCGCTTTTGCTGGAGCCGAGGATCTCAGTGCCATGCCCGAGATACAGGATGCAAAGGTGGCGAGAGAAACCAAGACTGTGAAAGAAGTTAAGAATGTCTCGACCTCAACCACAGACAAATCACAAAAGGTTGAGGTCAAAGGGAATCGTGAGTATGACGCGCGCCGCTTCGATACCGCCAGTAAGATTGTGATTACCCAAGAAGAGATCGCGCGCTATGGTGATACCGAGATTACTGATGTATTGAAGCGATTGCCGAGCGTGAGTGTGGTGAATGGCGCAATACGTATGCGTGGTTTAGGCTCTGGTTATACACAAATTCTATTAAATGGTGAGCCTAGCCCACCCGGCTTTACGATAGAGAGTTTGTCTCCTGACTTGATCGAACGCATTGAGATCGTACGTTCTGCTAGTGCCGAGTTTAGTACCCAAGCGGTGGCAGGTACCATTAATGTGATTTTGAAAAAGACGGTACAACTTGCGCAACACATTTTTAAACTCGGTTATTTTCAACGTAGCCAAGATCCTTCAGGTCTGTACACGAGTCTACAATTCTCCGATAAAGTTGATCAGCTTGCCTATAGTGTGCCATTAAACGTGTATATGGGACACAATCAAAATTCGGATAATACGAGTCAGACCCGAAACTTAGATGCGCAAGCTGCGACCATACAACTGCGCCGAACTGCTGCCCATGATGATAGTCGTAGTCGCTCAGTGTCAAGCGCCCCGCGTGTAATTTGGACCTTTGATAACGACGATGTGCTGAGCCTGAGTTCTTTTATCAGCATCAATAGCAATAACAATCTGTCGAGAACGAATACGATTAGTGAAGTCGGCACTGCGTATCCCTTCGTCTATGAAGACTACAACACACAAAACAACAATCAAAATCTTAGTAATAATGTGAGTTGGGTGCGTAAGCTTGGCGATAGTGCCAAGCTCGAATTACGTTTTGGCACGCACTATTGGCATTCAAGATCTTGGGGTAATACCTTTGGACGGGCAGCAAACGAAAATCCATTATTTGCTCGACATGTGGATACCGAAAACTATAATCGTGGTTGGAGTAGCAGCGGTAAATATTCCGCTCCTTTTATTGAAGATCATGTACTGTCGATGGGGTGGGAAGCGGCATCTCGTTGGCAAAGCAGTGATAATTTGACGCGCGGCACCACCGCAATCAATGCCGTTGTGATGCCAATTGACCAACGTGAAGATGTCGAGTTCAAAGTTCAGCGTTCGGCATTGTATGCGCAAGATGAATGGACTTGGGATAAGCAACTGTCTTTCTACTTAGGGGCGCGTTGGGAAGGGATTACTTTGAATGGCCGCGGCAGTGATCTTCCCTCGGTGCGCAATAACTCCTCGGTTTTGAGTCCGATTTTTCAAACGCTGTATAAAATTCCAGAACGACCTAATCAGCAAGTGCGCTTTGCTTTCTCGCGCACATATAAAGCCGTGAATTCATGGGATTTGGTACATCGTCACTACTACTCAACGAATAACAGTCCTACCGCACCAGATAGTTTGCCGAACCCAAATCTAAAACCAGAATTGGCGACAGGGTTTGATTTAGGCTACGAACATTTCGTCGATGGCGGTGGTGTATTGAGTGTCAATTTTTTCTTGCGTAAAATTAATGGCATCACCCGCAATATCTTGTTGTATCAAGATAATTTATGGGCGCTTATGCCCATGAATACTGGACATGCAACGACACGCGGGCTTGAGTTAGAAGCGAAATTCCCGTTACGCCTTTGGGTGCAAGACGCGCCCGCTATTGATTTTCGTGCCCATGCAGGATTTAATCGTTCCAGCATTGATACTATCCCGGGACCCAATAATCGGCTAGATGCACAGGTGCCAGCGCGTATCAATCTGGGCCTCGATTATAAGCCGCAAGAAATGCCACTCACGCTGGGGAGTAGTTTTTCATTTCAAAGTGCAGGATGGGTTCGTACTTCCGCAAACCAACTAAATTGGGGAAGCGCCAATCGAAGTCTAGAAGCTTATGCCTTATGGAAATTTGACACGATGTCAAATTTGCGTCTAAGCGCGAGTAATTTGATCCATCAAATTCCTAATTCCCGTTCCTACTATCAGGATAAGCAAGGTAGCAGTCAGCGCTATGCATTTAATCCGCCTAAACTCAATATTCGCCTGAATTACGAACATAGATTTTAAGCAGCGTGTTGCTATTACGGATGGTGTGCTGCGCCATCCGTAATAGCGAATTGGTGTTATTTGACCGTCTTGATCGGTTCGATTAATTGAATTGGCGCTCCCATTTTTTCACCAATGGAATTGCGCAGTTCATTACGTCGGGTGTCTGCCCAAGCGACAAATGCTTGCTCAATTTCTGCTTTACTTTTGTCCATGTTTTCAAGAATCAGGTCGGCGATTTTTCGATTATTGGCCTCTACTTTTTTAATCTCATCCTCGGTCAAAATTTGCAATAGATCTTCTGGCACCACGACTTGATCTTTCTCTTTGGCTTGCTGTATGGCCGATTGAAATTCACGATAACACTTGCGCCAGATCGTATTCAATTTCTGATTGTATGCGTAAGAATTGATCCCGTATTCAGGTGTTACACATTTGTTGTCAAGGTAGCGAAATTTTGGATCGACTGCTTCATTGGTATAAAACGAGATTTCTCCTTTTCTAGCTTCACGTTGTGCAATCAGATTAAGAAATCCTTGCGACTTGGCATCAGCTTTTGCCGCACCTTGCTTGAAGTATGTTTCCGCTGTTTTCATGTCGACGGCAGTGCCGTCACCAAACCAATACATTTCACCAAGTAGACCAAATGCTTCTGCGTTACCTTGTTTGGTGAGTGTCAGCAAGATACTACGGGCGCTTTCAAACGATTTTGCTTCAAGCATCTTTTTCGCTTCCACGATTGTTTCCTGCTGTTGATATTCTGCACCTGAATTGCTTGAGCTTGCTTGAACACTAGCTAGTCCTAACATAGTCAAGCTAGTGGCAATGCTGAGTTGACAAAATACGCGTGAGATTTTGGAAAAGTGTGTTTGAGTATTTTTCATTGAAGTCTCCGTTGTTATCAAAAGAAGTAAACCACCGATATGCCATGTGCTTTACGGTTGTGGATTTTTGGGAAGGATTTGTGGAATCGTTAATCTAGGATCTGCAGGGCGATTCTCTGGTTCTGGAATTTTTGGTGTTGGTAAAAATCGATTGGTAATCAAATTAGGGTGTGCATCCATCCACGCTTGAAGATCTGCTTGTGCATCTATACGATGTTGTTTAATGTTTTCGATCGCATGCTCTATCACAAGGGCAGAATTCGATTCAGCTTTTTTGATTTCTGTATCAGTCAAAATACGTAATAGATTGGCTGGGACGATCAATTGATCGAGTTCCTTTGCTTTTTTCAAAGCGTCAAAGTGTGCCTTACTGCATTTGTAGAAAGCTTCCAGTTGGCTAGTGTTTGACGCAAATAATGATTCGCTGTATGTCGGCGTCGCGCATTTCCCACTCAAATATCTGAATTCCGTGGTTTTGCCTTCTCCTGAGTAAAATGAAATTTCTTGTTTTCTTTGTTTGCGTTCTGCGATGAGGTTCAAGAACGACTGGGCTTTGCTATCGCCATTACTTGCTGCCAAACGGAACCACTTTTCTGCTTCCTCATGATTGCTGGGGATGCCTTCGCCAAACCAAAATATTTCGGCCAGCATACCTTGTGCTCTGGTGTCTCCAGATTCGGCCAAGCGACGTAAAATATCAATTGCTTGCGAATAACGCTTCGCATTAAGGGCTTGCTTCGCTTCTTCTATGGTCCACTTTTCAGAGATGGTATCGAAGTGAACTTCAGTCAATGCGTTTGTGTTAATCGGCTCGGGAGCAGCCATCGTTTCGCTCGGTGTCAGAGCTAGCGGTGTAGTTGAGGGTGTTGCTTCAGTTGCGGTGGGCTTAGACGGCTCAATCTCCACGGATGAGTTGGACTCATTTGTCGGCGCCACCGTGGTTGCCGGTTTAGGCGCGGCGGTGCGCTCAAGGACTTCGCTGCGGATGAGTGCAGATACCGATTTGATGGCTTCGAAATTAAGTTTTGTGCGGGGGAGCATAGCCATCATCAGTAATAGACTGACCGTTGCGCCGAGTAAAACCACGAACCAATTGGCTTGATATTGCGAAAATCTAAGCGAAGTCTGACTTTCGTCTAATAGTGCTTGCACACGATGGACCAAAGGAGAACGCGTCTTTGCCATCGCGAGCGCGAATCCTGGTACTGCATGATGTGCTTGTACTTGAGCGCAAGCATACAAGGCCTCCGCCAGTATTTTTCGGTCTTGATCAGCTTTTCCAGCGACATGATCGCAGGCTAATTCTGCCAGCGCATTGAGCTCTCGAACCGCAATAAAATTCATTGGTTGGAAAAAGAAGAGGCGATTCATTAGCTGATAGAAAATTGCCCAGCGCGGATCATTTCTTTGTATGTGGGCAATCTCATGCGCTAACATCACTTCGATCTGACGATGCGAGAGTGATTGCAGCACCCATTCAGGCAAACAAATAATATGATTTGGCGCCACGATAGGACTGCTCCAAGTTTGTGCTTTGCGTATGCTGATCCGGTCGCTTAGAGCTGGGAAACTCTTTGATATGAAGTTTTCAAAATAGTGCGATGGACAGTTCTCAAGCTGTTGTACTTGTCGGTTCAGCTTGCGAATTTGTACAAGATATTGGATTACAGAGAAAAGGCTGAACCCTAACCACGCAAAGGCAAGAAGGCTGAGTGTGGAGCGATATTCAAGTGGGACTAAAAAACTTGGTGAGCTCGTGGATGTCGATGCCAGCTCTTGTTTCGGCTTGATCATCTCGTTTGATGATAATTTTGTCGACAGACTGGAGCGGAGTTGTGCTTGCGAAATAGCAGGAACAAACTCTGGAGCGCTGATGGTTTTGTTGGCGCTGGTTCGCGCTGTACTATTCGGTGCAGGATGGTAAGTGCTAATGTTGTTGTTAAATTTTGTTTGTATGAACGGATTAATCAGAACCAAAACGACTGTGGTCAGTAATGGTCCAAATAATCCAAGTCGCCAAACAAATTCTGCAATGACTGGTTTTTTTAAGAGACCGACTTTCTTGAGGAGATAAACGCTGCTCAAGAAAACGAGGCTATGGATAAAGTAAGTGCTGAGACATTCGACGACTTTTAAACTCAAAGAGTCAAGCATGGTCGTTATCCTTTTTACTTAAGAGTTTTTGAATTTGCTTGAGGTCTTCTGCACTGATCTCTTCTTCACTCAGCAAGTGTTTGACAAGTGCTTTCGCATTCCCACGAAATAATGAAGAGAGCAGCTCCGTTACCATGGTTTTCTTAACTTGAGTCTCAGAAATGAGAGCTCGGTAATGATAAATTCTGCCTTCTCGAGTGGAGGCGATGACACCTCGTTTTTCCAAGCGGGTTAAAAGAGTCGAGACCGTGGTGTGTGCCAAGGACTTATGTGGACGTAATGCATCGAGCACTTCCACCGTAGTTGAATCCGGTTTAGCCCATAGGATACGTAGGATAGAAATTTGTAGATCGCTTAAGGAAACTTTGTTTTCTTCGTCCATATTGTCGAATCCAAATGAGAAGGAGTAGGTGTATTCTCTACAGCTGTAGAAGTTAAACTGTAGAATTGAATAAGCAATTTGTCAAACAATTAGATCGGAAGAGCACACGTCTGAACTCCAGTCACCTTGTACTATCTCG
>CALKVB010000642.1 GCA_937996605.1 uncultured Oxalobacteraceae bacterium
TCAGACCAATCACAATGAATTCCTCAGCCGTAAAAGTTTAAAAGTCTTGGAACAGGAATTAGATCCAAACGAATTTTGTAGAATACATCGCTCCATTTTAGTTAAGTTTAGTGCCATCACTTCAGTGCAGAAAGATGAACGTGGTCGTCAATTAATAAATATTCGTGATTTTCATGAAAAGTTAGAAGTGAGTCGTAATCATAACCACTTATTTCAAACAATGTGAGACTTGTTTTTTTTTCGATTTTTTTTAGTCCGTTTTCATAATATTGAATAAGTTTATATATATGAATAGTAGTAGTTAATAAGCTTTGGCTTTATTGTGGATAAGCGAAGTTTACTCTACTACTTCAAATACTTAGCGCGAGGATAAACAGGCTGAAAGCGATGGTATTTTTAGAGAACAGATTTAGGATAAAAAAAACATGACGAACAAATTTTAGAGTAGCCCCCAAGTGCTCAAGTTCTTATCCACAGACTTATGCACACAAAATATTTTTTATTTGTTGTTTTTAGAACGCAATGCTTAGTTTGTTGAGTTCAAAATAGTTTTTTAAGATGCCTATGCTATAAGGCGCAGCAATATTTTTAATGAAACTTTGAAAATCATGAACAGCATTGTCATTAGCGCTATCCGAAATAGTTCGAATTACTGCAAACGGAATCTTAAAGTCATAGCAAACTTGGGCAATTGCTGCTCCTTCCATCTCTACAGCTAATAAATCTGGTAAATCTTGTTTCAATCGAGCGAGTTCATTGGCATCATTTATAAATTGATCTCCACTTGCAATGAGTCCTCGATGAACTCGTGTTGATTTGCTTGAACCAGTAAATTGTATGGCTGCTTTTTCTAAAACATCGCATAAATCAGATTCGGTTTGAAACCTTGTCACATGTCGTAAGGGTATTTCGAATTTAGGAAATAAAGGGCTAGCATCCATATCATGTTGTATCAATTGATCTGCAATAACAACATCACCACGTTCAATTGTCGAGTCAGCTGCACCAGCGACTCCTGTCAAAATTAGTTCTGATACGCCAAAGCGTTCAATCAATTGGGTACTACTTATCGCTGCAGCGACTTTACCTATGCCACAAAGAACAGCAACAATTTGAATTCCCCACAAATTTCCTTCTATGAATTCGCGTTGCCCAGAAAACGTTCGATTTATATCTTTAATGTAGTGCTGTAGTCCTTCTTGTTCTTCTCGCATAGCGAAGATGAGACCAATTTTTTTAGTTTTTTGCTTTTGCATGGCGTCTTTTGTTTGAGACTTTTCGGTTTCTCTGTTTTGTATACATTGTTTATATATACGAATAGTAATAGTAGTTAACGCAGCCTGTTTTGTGTGGATAAGCTTGTTTACTGTTTTTAAATCAGAGGTTTACGAAAAGGATAATGCCCCTGAAAAGTCTTGTACAGAAAAAGAATAGTTTCTGCATAAGTTTTCGCTTGTGGGCAAGCGGCTCGGTTTCCCACAATAGTTCTTCAGGATATACAGAGACTTATCCACAGAAAAATTTAATATTAGGATCGCTTTTGATATAAAAAAATACTTCCATAAAAGCATGATCTCTCTGACTGATAAAGGCTTTGATTGCGTTCAGGATCGGTGACCCAATCTTTTCCGATGGCCGTTTCTAAGATCGATATGAAGGGAGGATGCTTGTGTTTGCTACGAAAAATGACTTTCGCACCTTGATTGGAGGTTCGTTTGATTTGATCCCAAAGCTTGGTAATTTCGTCGGCATCTAAATCGTCTTGAACATCGAGTAATTGAAAAGCATCTATGGTTTCTGTCGCTTGGGTAGTCAAAAAGCCTTGAATATCAATGCAATGTAACTGAAGACGATCCATGGCTTTTTTCAAGATACGGTAATTTTTTTCTTGTAGATGTGTTGGAAGAGGCGTTGAGGATTCGAGTTGTTTTCCAAGATAGAAGGATGTGAAGTAGTTTTCCTTTGAAACGAATTGCTGGCAATACTGTTTAAAACGTCGTAAAACTTCTTGATACAGTGGTAAGCGATCAATCAGTTTGTACCAGCGTTTGCGCGATGCTTTGTTGAGCGCGTCATCCATACGTAGGCGCTGTTCATGCAAGGTATGGCTATTGCTGATACTGACAAGATCAATGCCCAACAATTGAGCAAGTGTTTTGAAACGGTGAATAAATTGATCGCGTTTTCCTTGTCGATAAAGATGATTTTTGAAGTGGTGGTAGCGAGGTCGGCCAAATAGATCTCGTGCTTGCCAGACAGCGCTGCTTTCTTCGGATAGATGTTGGCGAATATGGCGCTGGTAGCGTTTGAGATTGTCGTGATGATTTGCGGGCCCTAAAAATTGATAAACCGCGTTATGGTCTGGTAAATGTTGAATGGCCTTGGCTTTTATTTCGAGTAAAGCTAGCTGTGTTTGATTGGTATCTATGGCATGTACAACACTGGGTTGTTTGATGAGATAGGCAAGCGCATGGCATGCACCACCGCAAATTGTGACGACACTGTGGCCTGGTTGTAGATCGAGTGCTTGAAAATCGGTATCTGGATCAACCCAGGAATGTGTATCGATAAGATCATTTTTACCATGCCACCAGAGATTAAATTGCGGTAAATAGCTTGGATAAAATAGAGCACCGCCCAATTCATTGGGGTTGAGGTGTGGTTTCAGCTTAAAGTTCATGTCCGCTCCCGATAAATATTCAGATTGATAGCTAAGACTTTAGGCTGGCTTGGTGACTGGTTTATGACATGGCTATTGCTTGAGTGGTTTGTTGTTTTTCATTACGTTGCATTTCGTCGTCAAAGGTCAATTAAGTTGAATAATGAAATTTAAATATCGCGGAGTCGGTCATGTCGTAAGTTTACCAAAAGCATTTTTTCAGAATTTCTAGTTTTTTTTAATAGTATGAAGTGAAGAAAATATGCCTATCGGATACTTCCAACAATGATCGTGTGTATTTGCGATTACTTAATTAAAACTTGAGGAACTGCGAGGCTGATAGCCTGTCTATCTCTAGCAATTTTTCAAAGATTTCTCTTCTTGTGGTAATAAGTGGCATCAGCCATACTTCGCCATCGAAGGAAATTTGTAGCTTCTTTTCGAAAAAAATTGCCCAAATCAACAAACGAAAGGCTCAACGGAGATGGACTTAAGTAACCCCACCAGTATTACCTTTATTATTTATATTCTTGCGATGTTAGGCATCGGTTTTGCTGCATGGCGCTTCACCAATAATTTATCTGATTACATTTTAGGTGGTCGTAGTTTAGGTGCGTTTGTAACTGCGATGAGTGCAGGTGCATCAGATATGAGTGGTTGGCTATTGATGGGGCTTCCAGGTGCACTTTACTTTTCTGGTATATCGCAGAGTTGGATTGCAATAGGTTTGACTTTAGGTGCTTGGTTTAATTGGCAGCTTGTTGCAGGGCGCTTACGTGTGTACACGGAATTGACTAATAATGCTTTAACTTTGCCAGATTATTTTACGCATCGATTTGAAGATACTAGCCGTTTATTGCGAGTAATCTCAGCCTTAGTTATTTTAGTTTTCTTCACAATTTATTGCGCCTCTGGAATGGTTGCTGGTGCTCGATTGTTCCAAGAAACGTTTGGTATGAGTTATAACGTGTCCCTATGGGCGGGGGCGGCAGCAACGATTATCTATGTGTTTATTGGCGGTTTCTTGGCTGTAAGTTGGACCGATACAGTGCAAGCAACCTTGATGATCTTCGCATTATTATTGGCACCGATTATGGTCGTGGTACATGTCGGAGGCTTCAATGAGGCTATTCACGTGATACAAAATATCAACCCAAAATATACGGATTTATTTAGCGGCACATCATTTATTGGCATTATTTCTTTGTTAGCTTGGGGCTTGGGCTATATGGGCCAACCACATATTTTGGCGCGTTTCATGGCAGCAGAAAATTTTGCTACGATTAAAAAAGCACGTCGTATCGGTATGACCTGGATGATTTTGTGTCTTGGTGGTGCAATGGCTGTTGGCTTCTTCGGTATCGCTTATTTTGCAGCGCATCCTGATCAAGCAAGTGCCGTTACCGCAAACAAAGAAACCGTGTTTATTTCCTTGTCGCAGATTTTGTTTAATCCTTGGATTGCAGGTATTTTGTTGTCAGCAATTTTGGCGGCGGTCATGAGCACTTTGTCCTGCCAATTATTGGTGTGTTCTTCTGCCTTGACAGAAGATTTCTATAAATCCTTTTTCCGTCCCAATGCCTCTCAAATAGAATTAGTGTGGTTCGGTCGTGTGATGGTATTGGTGGTCGCTGTGATTGCGATAGCAATCGCTTCAAATCCTCAAAGTAGTGTTTTGAATTTAGTCAGTAACGCTTGGGCGGGCTTTGGTGCTGCGTTTGGTCCGGTGGTATTGCTCTCATTAGTGTGGCCAAACATGAACCGTAATGGTGCTTTGGCAGGGATGTTTGTGGGTGCTTTGACTGTATTAGTGTGGGGTGAGTTTAAATGGTTAGGTTTATATGAATTAGTCCCAGGGTTCTTCTTTGCTTGCGCGGCGATTTTTGTTGGCAGTTCAATTGGTGAGCCTGCCTCTGAAAAAATGAAAGCAGGATTTGCGACGATGCGTGAAAAGATCATATAAGCGATTTGATATAGGAAAAAAAGGCGATCGTTTGATCGCCTTTTTTTTGTGTCTCACAGCGCAAAAACCTTATTCTTTTTCCGCGACTTCTTTGAGATTTTTGAGACCAGCTTCAAAGTCTGGACCGACCATTTTATCCATAAGTGGGGCAAAGTATTTCATCATTAAGTTGCCTTCGCTGGTGCCGGTCATAGACCAAGTAACTTGGGTTAAACCATTATTATTTTCAAGTGTAAAAGCACCTGTCGATGGTTTTCCCATACCTTCAAATTCAAGTTCGTAAGTAATTGCTTGGTTAGGTGCGACAGCAAAAAACTTCATTCCGCCATTTCCTTGACTGTTGCTCTTCCAATCCCACTTGGCACCAGCACCACTCTCTGGCCCACTAAATTTCATTTCCATATTGGGATCACGTTGATTCCAAACAGACCATTTCTTCCACTCTTTCGGAGCAGCAATGAGTGCATAAATTTTTTCGGGGCTCGCTTTGATATTGATACTACGAGAAACACCATACTGATTTGGTAAGCTAAAAACGATTGCGCTGAGGATCAAGAAAATGGCGAGTAAGGCTAGCAAGCTTCGTTTAAGGATTTTCATTATTTCTCCAATAAATTGTTGTTCTTTAATTTGATTTTTGAGTTCTTGATTGTGGATGAAAACTCATTACAAGAGCAAGCGTTGCACCGCTTTTTTCCATGCAGAGAGCTGTGATTGTGCCTGTGTGTAAGAGATTGAAGGATAAAAACGACAATCCTCTTGCCAAAGTGAATTGCATTCAGCGAGTGTACTGAAAACGCCAACACTCAGCCCTGCCAGATAGGCCGCTCCTAAGGCAGTGGTCTCAGTAATTTTAGGGCGTATCACAGGAATTCCGAGCAGATCCGCCTGTAATTGCAAAAGGGTATTATTGGCGCTAGCGCCTCCATCAACACGTAGTTCCTTTATTTGACCATGTTGGTCATGTTGCATAGCTATTAGAAGTTCAGTAGTTTGGAAAGCGATGGCTTCTACAGCGGCTCTTGCAATATGTGCTTGCGTGGTACCGCGATGAAGGCCAAAGATGGCGCCTTTCGCATCGGCGTTCCAATAGGGGGCTCCTAGCCCAGAAAAAGCGGGAACAAAAATCACGCCATCAGCATCGGGTACTGTGGATACTAAGCTTTCGATTTCATTTGAACTTTGAATGAAGTGCATTTGATCACGTAACCACTGCACAACTGCTCCACCGATAAAAACACTTCCTTCTAGTGCAAATTGTTTACTTTGATTGATTTGTGCAGCTGACGTGCTGATGAGTCCGTGTTGTGATGGTTGACAAATATCACCTGTGTGGGCGAGTAAGAAGCAGCCAGTACCGTAAGTATTTTTTGCCATTCCGTCGGAGAAACAGGCTTGACCGAAAAGGGCTGCTTGTTGATCACCCACCATACTGGCAATCGGAATTGGGTGATTAAACAGTGTGCAGTTACCAAAGCGATGGCTTGATGGATAAACTTCAGGTAATAGTGAAGTAGGTATATCAAAAAGCGCCAGTAATTCTTGATCCCATTCGTTAGTATGAATATTCCACAGCATCGTACGTGAAGCATTGGTGACGTCGCTGACGTGCAATTGCTTTCCGCTAAGTTGGTAGGCCAGCCAACTATCGACAGTGCCAAAAGCGAGCAGCCCTTGTTGTGCTTGTACCCTTGCGTGGGGAACATGATCGAGTATCCAACGTAGTTTGCTGGCGGAGAAATAGGGATCGATCACTAACCCTGTCTTTTGTTGGATTAAGTCACTGTATCCTGCTGCACGAAGTTCATCACAGAATATCGAAGTGCGACGATCTTGCCATACGATGGCTGGATAAATAGGTTCACCCGTTTTTTTATTCCAAACTATGCAGGTCTCACGCTGATTAGTGATTCCTAATGCTGCAATTTGCTGTACAGCGATACCTGATTGCCTTATTACGGAATGGATAGTATGAAGTTGACTTTGCCAAATTTCTTCAGCTTGATGTTCGACCCAAGAAGCTTGTGGGAAATACTGAGGGAATTCTTGCTGCGCACTGCAGACGATATTTCCGAGACGATCAAACAGGATGCTGCGAGAGCTGGAGGTACCCTGATCTAAAGCGAGTAAATAGGTCATATGATTTCCTATTTCTGTGCGGAGGAGCTAATAAGTCTAATCTAGTTTGCAATCGAGGTGTAACAATAGTCATATCGAACATGCGTAAAAAAGACGCTGATCACTTATTGCGTATTATTCTCTATCTCCTATCGTGTAAGGTATTTGGAGATAGCTGTACTACGATATCGCAGGCTCCCAAATTGGCGCGTTGGATAAATCGAGGTAGGTCAAATACAAGCGACAATCAAGTTCATATTGATGGTAGAGCGGTTCTAAATAGCTACATAATTGATAGAAGGCCTTGTCGTGTTCCTTCTCTTTCAGATGCGCGAGTTCGTGCACCACAATCATGCGTAGAAATTCCTCCGGCGTGTTTTTAAACAAGCTAGCAATGCGAATTTCATTCTTTGTTTTGAGCTTACTTCCTTGCACACGCGAGACATAGCTATGTGTCCCTAGCGCATTTTTGATGACATGTAGCTTATTGTCGTAGATGACTTTGCTGATTTGATCGCCGTTACGCAAGCGCATATTTTTGAGATTTTGCACATATTGATATAGGGCTTTGTCGCTACGGATGTCGTGCGTAGTGGGATACTTCTTTTGGAGGTGGGGGCCCAGCTTATCGGCAGCGATTAACTGCCTAGCCTGTTCTTGTAAGGATTCAGGATAGGCAGTGAGATACTTGAGTGCTAATTTCAAGGCTTATTTAACTTTGAGAAGTTCGACGTCAAAGACTAAATCAGAATTAGGTGGAATCAAACCATTGCCAACACCGCGACTACCGTAGGCCATAACGGCGGGAATAATTAAAGTACGTTTGCCGCCTTCTTTCATCCCAGCGACGCCCTGATCCCAGCCAGGAATGACTTCACGTGCGCCTAAGGTGAAAGTGAATGCTTCACGTTTTCTTGAACTATCGAATTCTTTACCGTGTTGATCTTTTGCTTTTGCATCGCGTAACCAACCGGTGTAATGCACAGTCACTTTTTTGCCTGCGACAGCTTCATTTCCTTTGCCGATTTTTTTGTCGATTTTTTCCACAGGCGCTGTGACTTGTTCTTCCACCGGGCGCGGTGCTGGAGTGACAACTTCCAATAATTCCACATCAAAAATCAGATCGGAGTTAGGTGGAATTAAACCGTTACCGACATTACGTTCACCGTAGGCCATCTGTGAGGGAATAATGAGTGTGCGTTTGCCGCCAACTTTCATGCCGACCACACCTTGGTCCCAACCTTGAATCACACGGCGCGCACCGAGTGGAAAGGAAAATGGACCGCGATTCACAGAACTATCAAAGGCTTTGCCATGTAAATCTGCGGCATTGGCGTCATATAACCAACCGCTATAGTGCACCACGGCGATCTTGCCTGCTTGTGCCTCGTCACCTGTACCAACGACATTATCAATAATCTTAAGCGCGCTTAGTGCAGGCGCAGTGTTCACCGTTGACGTTGCAGCGGTTGATGCGCTGGTTTCGCTTTGCGTTTTGCCATCTTGAGCATGGGAATTGGAGCTGATAGATAGCGCTGCTGCGATCATCGTCAGCGCAAAAATGGAGTGAGGAAGTTTCATGTGGTGTCCTGAATTCGGAGAAAGAATTAAATTATTTTTGTTTACTACTAGCTTGTAGTTTGGCTTCGAAAGCGACATCTAATTTGCTAGCTTTGCGTGGCGCTTGCTTATGAACATTATTGACAAATTGCACAAAGGCGTCAATCTCAAGCGGCTCGCATAAGACTTGTGGCGCGTCGGGATTGTCATTGAGTACCAGATAGAAATGGCCATTGGCAGTGGAGACCATGGAATATGGTGCTTGATTGCTGCGATCCTTTAAACGAAGGACCGCATTACTAGCTTTGGTTGAGCGTGCCATAGATAATCGGTATAGTCGAAAGCTGAAAAGTAATTCGGCAGTGTAGCACTGTATCTGTTCTTTGCTAGGTCTTTGCTAAAGCAGATACAGATACAGATACAGATGGGCAAGTGTTTGTCGGGCCGCACGCGTAGGTAGTGCTTGCTGCTCTTGTTTTGGTCAGCTCAATTTGGTCAGCTCAATTTGATCAATTTAATTTTGTGCATCAATATTTTGTTAGGAATAGTATGGAAGTGATTCAACATTACAAAGATGGAGCGGTCTTTGTTTCTGATAGTGAGCGCAGGCAGCCAGTGTATAACCCGGCTTTGGGTCAGGTTTGTGCCGAAGTAGTGTTAGCCACGGAGAACGACGTTAACGAGGTTGTGGCTTCAGCGAAAGCCGCATGGGCATCATGGTCGGAAACGCCAGCACTCAAAAGGGCTCGCATCTTATTTAAGTTCAAGGATTTGTTGGAGCAAAATCAAGCAGCACTTGCTGCATTGATTACGCGTGAACACGGCAAGATTCTATCTGACGCTATGGGAGAGGTCACACGTGGCCTGGAAGTTGTTGAGTTTGCTTGCGGTTTGCCACAACTGTTGAAGACCAAGTTTTCAGACAACATCGGCGGTGGTATTGATAGCTGGAATTTGCGTCAGCCGCTCGGTGTGTGTGCAGGAATAACGCCTTTCAATTTCCCGTTTATGGTACCGATGTGGATGGCGCCAATGGCGATTGCGACGGGAAATACTTTTATTCTTAAACCATCTGAGCGAGATCCTTCGGCGTCCTTAATGATCGCAGATTTATTCAAGCAAGCCGGCTTACCTGATGGCGTGTTTAATGTGGTGCAAGGCGATAAGTTAGCGGTCGATACTTTGCTAGCGCATCCAGATGTCGCAGCGATATCGTTTGTCGGCTCTACGCCCATTGCTGAGTACATTTACACCGA
>CALKVB010000643.1 GCA_937996605.1 uncultured Oxalobacteraceae bacterium
GGCAGGCCGTGTGGCGCTGGTGCACAACGGCATCATCGAAAACCACGACGAACTACGTGCTGCCCTGCAAGCCAAGGGCTATGAGTTTTTGAGCCAAACCGACACCGAGGTCATTGCTCACTTGGTGGACAGCCTCTACAACGGCGATTTGTTTGAGGCGGTCAAAGCGGCCATCGTTCAACTGCACGGCGCGTACGCCATTGCCGTGTTTCACAAAGACGAGCCACACCGTGTCATTGGCGCACGCGCTGGCTCGCCGCTCATCTTGGGCGTGGGCAAAGAGTACAGCGAAACCTTTCTCGCCAGCGACGCCATGGCTTTGGCTGGTGTGACCGACCAAATCGTCTACCTCGAAGAGGGCGATGTGGTGGACATTCAAATCGGCAAATACTGGGTGCAAGACCGCCACCACAAAGCGGTGACACGCGAAGTCAAAACCGTGCAAGCGCACAGCGGCGCGGCAGAGTTGGGGCCCTACCGCCACTACATGCAAAAAGAAATCTTCGAGCAACCGCGTGCCATTGCCGACACGCTTGAAGGCATTGAGGGCATCACGCCCGAGTTGTTTGGCAACGGCGCGTACTCTGTGTTCAAAGCGGTGGACAACGTGCTCATCCTCGCTTGCGGCACCAGCTATTACAGCGGCTGCGTGGCCAAGTATTGGATTGAAGCGATTGCCAAAATCCCATGCCAAGTGGAGATTGCCAGCGAGTACCGCTACCGCGAATCGGTGCCCAACCCCAACAGCTTGGTGGTGACCATCAGCCAGTCTGGCGAAACAGCCGACACCTTGGCGGCCTTGCGCCACGCGCAAAGCTTGGGCATGGACAAAACGCTCACCATTTGCAACGTGTCCACCAGTGCCATGGTGCGCGAGTGCAAGCTGGCATACGTCACCCGCGCAGGCGCAGAGATTGGCGTGGCTTCCACCAAAGCTTTCACCACACAGTTGGCCGGTTTGTTCTTGCTCACCTTGGCCTTGGCACAAACCAAAGGCCGTTTGAGCGACGAACAAGAAGCCGCACAAGTGGCCATTATGATTTCAGCACATCGTTTCGAGCGACGTGCGAATTGGTCGGATTACGCAATTCTGTATCGCGGCAATCATCAAGCCCGTATCATTGAACAGTCTTTACGCAAAGAGCGTATTCCCTACACAATTTCGGGTGGTCAGAGTTTCTTTGATAAAGCCGAAATCAAAGACATCATTGCTTACTTGCGTTTAATTGCCAATGAAGAAGATGATCCTGCATTTATTCGAGCTGTCACCACCCCACGACGTGGCGTCGGCCAAGCTACCTTAGAAGCACTTGGCTCGTTCGCTGGTAAATGGCAGTGCTCCTTGTTTGAAGCCGTTTTCAAAGGGGGGATTGAAGCCATTCTCACCGATAGACAATTACGTCCTCTGCGTGAGTTCTGCACTTTCATCAACAACGTTGAGGCCCACGCGCATCGTGAGGGACATGCAGAAATTTTGTTAGCCGAGTTGATGAAAGAAATTAATTACGAGAGTTATCTCTACGATAGTTTTGACGATAAGGCCGCCCAAGCGAAATGGCAGAACGTGCTTGATTTCACGCAATGGCTCTCGCAAAAAGGTAGTGGTGGTAAAGACGGCACCGATGATCATCGTAGCTTGCTCGATCTCACTCAAATGGTCGCCCTCATGACCATGATGGAAGGCAAAGATGAAGATCCTGATGCAGTAAGGATGTCGACCCTACATGCCTCCAAAGGTTTGGAATACCCGCATGTGTTTTTGGTTGGCGTTGAAGAAGGTATCTTGCCGCATAAAGGCGATCCTGATGCGCCGGTTGAGACGATCGCCGCACGTATCGAAGAAGAGCGACGCTTGATGTATGTGGGCATCACTCGAGCGCAACGTAGTTTGCACGTGTCGTGGTGTAAAAAGCGCAAACGTGCTGGTGAATCGATACATTGCGACCCCTCACGCTTTATCAAAGAAATGAAACTCGACGAAGGCGACGCGCCACCAAAAGAAGATGAAGTGATTACCCCGAAAAATCGCTTGGCTAGTTTGAAGGCATTGTTGAGTCGATCGAAAGAGTAAGGCTGAGATACTGACGTCAGCACGATGCACAGTTTTTATAGCGCCACTTGATCTGGTATAGTGAGGCGATCTTCGATTTCCTGTGTTTCTATGTCTCTCATCAAAAGTACGAGTGCATCAAACTCAGCTTCACAAAATTTCTTTCGACGGGAATTTCAATTACTCGTAGGTTTTCTGCGACAACCAACGCGGGGACCTCGGCATACATTGTCGCGCCCAACGTATTGGAAACGCATTCTGTTTTTGTCCATCTTAGATATCACTATTAGTGCCTGTATCTTGCTCTTCTTGATGCAATTTTCGGTATTTGCAAGTCTCGATTTTAAACACAACTATAAGGATGTATTCCTTTGTTTTTTTGCAGTCATGATCGCACCTCCGATAGAGGAATTCGTGTTTCGTGCGGGTTTGCGTAATTTTGCCTATAGTCTTTTGATCGGCCCCTTGATCATTGCTGCTTTCGTCGCCAACTGGTGGATACTTGTGATTCTCGCTGCCGTTCTTGCGCTTGAGACAGCGTATCTGCGGTGGAAACTTACGAGGGAGGCAAATCGCGGTCGAGCTCTAGGCTTTCGTTTAGGTCGTCAATTTATTCAGAGTTACCGATGGATTTTTTGGTCGTATGCAGTTGCGTTTTCCTTGGTGCATTTAGGTAACTATAACATCAGCAAACCTAGTGATTGGGTCGTGATTTTTGCGGTACTGCCGCAGCTATTTGCCGGTGTGGTATGGGCCTACGGCAGACTGCGGATGAATCTCTTAGCTTCGATTATTCTGCACATCATCCACAACGGTGTGTTTGTATTGATCGCATTGGCGGTATAGGCCTTTGCTCTAGCATGCGCCCGCTTTGAAATTTGCAAAGCGGGTTCAATAGTAAGTCCAAGTCAGGCTAATGCGAGGGTTCTTTTATCGCTTCCATGAATATACCTGGCGCACAAAATAATCTTCACTCCCCACAAGTTTCACCTCTTTTTTGCGTTCAAAGCTATCGGATTTGAGGGTGTAGGTGAAGCGAAACTGCGCTGCGCGCTTGTCATCTTCACCCGACATGGTAGTGACGATTCTTAAGGTACCGTTTGGCCACAGCTCACGGGAAATCACTTCTTCATTGCCCAATTTTTTGCCACCATCTGTGAGACGAATACTATCTTTAGTGTTGGCATGTGGTTCTTCATCATAGCCATAGCTCCACAACCACACGCTAGGGTCTTGCTCTGAACGTGTGATGCGTAAATTGGAGGGAATACTGGTCCAAGTGTTCTTGCTATAGTCTAAGTATCTGAGTTCTCCGCGCCAAAGTTTATCGCTTAGTGCTTGAAGATCTGCGACCTGAAACACTTGTTCGCGATCGAATTTCGCCATTTCCTCTTTGTATTGAGCGAGATCCCATTTCAGATCCCAATTTCGGATGTAAGCCGCGATAGGGTCGAGGCCGATTTCTACACGACGTTTGTCGAGGCGATCTGGATCCTCGATGGGATATAGCTCATAGCCGCCCTCCGATTTGCCCCGGAGTTGACTACCGTAAATTTGCTTGAGACCTGCTTCGGTGTTGATACGATCGATTAAAAGTGCAAAGTCACTCATAGCCGCCTTGTTCTCCTTAAGCGCCTGTCGCATAATCGGGAGATATTTCACCCGTGTTTCTGGTGAAGCATGCTGAATTACAAGGAAGATCGTTTGGCTGGCACGGCGCCCTACCTGTTGCGGCCCCAACCAACCGTTCTCCTTAAGAATTTGCTCGACTTCGATCAAGTTCGCTTCATCTTTTTTGTCGATTTCGTCCCATAATGCCTTGAGCTCAGGAGAGTTAAGACCGAACTGCTGTTGGGTTCCTTGTATTTTTTGGCGTAAACTTTGATCGTCGTTAAAAATGCGTTCGAGTTGTTCTTTAAGTTTGTGATCGTAGTTTTTCTCTTGTGCTGCGAGCTTGCTTTGTAGAGCCTCTACAGTCGGGCCCCAACGCTTATCTTTATGCAGCGAAATGAGGTCGCTGTCGGCTTTCATATGATCAAGGTTAAACCAGCCTAGGGCGACACTTTGCTGCAGCCATTTAAAGGCGCTGTCTTTGTCGCCAGCCAAAGCTGCGACGCAGGCTGCATCATATAAATCGATATAGCTGCCTAGCTTGAGGGAGAACGCTTGTTTAAACTGGGAGTGGGCAATCTTGTAGTCTTTGTTATTGAGCGCGGTACGAGCTCGTAGGATGTGATCGCTATACGTTTGTGCTTGTGAAGTCGAGAGGGCTAAGGCGATGGAGGCGCCGAGTATCCATTTTTTCATGATTGAATCTAGCGTTGAGGAGGGCAGGGTTTCAATTGTTGTGAGTATGATGCTGTTCGATTTTTTGTAAAACGCGGAAGCACAACCAGACCCCGAGTATACCGAAAAAAACCACGCCCAAACCGTAGCCCGCCATCACCCCGCGAGCACCAAACCAGAGTCCTCCAAAGTAGACGAAAGGAATCACGCCGATGGTGGAACGGCCCCAGTTGAGTACCGTGGAATATAGTGGATAACCGAGATTGTTGAAGGCAGCATTGGCTACAAACAGGCTGCCATTGAAGAGAAAACTACCAGCCACAAACACACAAAAGAATACGATGACCTCTTCGGCCATGCCGCTGGCGTCGAAGGCGCGTGCAATCCAATGACTAAATAGGGCCAGTAAAACCCATACGACGGTCACATAAATGAGTGTGAATTTGAGACTGTCACGCATGGTAGAACGTAAGCGATCAAACCGTTTGGCACCTAGGTTTTGACCGAGGATAGGGCCAATTGCACCCGATAAGGCAAATAATCCTGCGAAGGCCATTGGAATCAAACGCGAGACTACGGCCCAACCCGCGACAGCTTGATCGCCGTAAGCAGCGATTGCAGTAGTCACGGCGGCATTGCCGACCGGTGTAGCCACATTGGTTAAGATTGCTGGAATGCCGATACTAGCGAAGGCTTTGGCACCACGTTGAAAAACTTCTTTGCTTGGTTTGGCGTAAAGTTGGTGCACTTTGAGTACCCCGTAAAAACCTACGCCGGCTAATACCAAACGAGCACAAATATTTGCGTAGGCGGCGCCATCAAGCCCCAAGCCAAACACAAAAATAAACAAAGGATCGAGAATAGCGGTTGCTGCGGCCGCACCGAGTGTGACGAACATCGCACGTTTGCCATCACCGACTGAACGTAGTAGTGCGCTAAGAGCCATACCAAAAGCAAGCAGAGGAATTGATGGTAAGACCAAACGGCAGAAACGCCCGGCTAGACGCGCAGTTTCGCCCTGCGCACCAAGAACTTGTAACAAAGCCTCAAGAGCGGGATAGGTCAGACTCACCATGATCAGACTGATACCCGCAATCAGATACATAGAGCTGGCCGCGAATTGTCTGGCCAAGGGGAAGTCGCCACTACCAATCGCACGGGAGACAGTAGCGGTCACGGCGATCGATAAACCTATCGATACAGAGGTGTGAAAAAATAATAAGGTACTTGCATAGCCAACCGCAGCGGCTAATTCATGACGCCCGAGCTGGGAAATATAAAGAAGATTTAATACGTCGACCAAGAAGACCGCGATTAGCCCTATGGAGCCAGTTGCCGTCATGTTAATCACATGACGCATGGTAGAACCTTCGACGAATTTCCCTTGTAGGGTTTTGACTTGAGCAGATGCCATTGAATTAGACGTGTGATTTAACGCGGATCAAATGGCATAGTGTATCAGTTTGGGTTCATCAAGGCTGGCAAGCTTCCATCTTTTCGTCCTTTCAGGATGGCTGCGCTGATCCTTTGTAAGATTTGGTTTTTGTCAGAATCAATCTTCATAGCAAAATGATTGGTTAAAATTGACACGGGTTTGTTGGCGACACAGAACAGTTTGGCGTTGCCGTCTTGTTTGATTTCGTACCTGCGATTGATAGATTCTTCGATTTCTTTTGCGTTGCTAATGCCGCCATACCAAATCAAACTATCGACACGTTTGAGTGCCAATTTTTGCAGACGTGCAATACCGGCGCCAGTGTCGTGTTCGACTTGGAATAGTTGATTCGCTTGGCGATCAAATTCTTCTCCAACACTGGTACCGGAAACGATGCCTATGGTTTTTCCTCTTAAGTCTTCGAGTTTTTCATATTTAAAACTACGATCACAGCGTGTGACTAGCCAATTACCATTGCCATTGATCGGTTCAGAAAAAGCAAATTTTTCACTTCTTTCTTTGGTAATCGACATCCCCATTAACATTCCGTCACCATTTAGTGCGTTTTCTATTGCTCGTTTCCATGGGACTCGATGGAGATCGAATTGGATATTAAGCTGGGTTTCTAGATAGTTAAGCAAATGTAAATTCGGACCAGTCAAAGGAACCTCTTTGCCTTTTGCATCGAACTCCGCGATGGTGTAGAGCCGAACCAGTTCTTTTGCCTGGGCCTTTACCGATGTTGCTGAACCGATGCTCAGTGCGAACAGTAAGATGGTGAGGTAGTTTAACTTCATAGCGAACCTGTCTTTCATTATGGAAGTTGATACTTGTCATTGTAGACAATTTCGTGAGCACTCATGCTTGGACCTTAATTTACTCATCATATGCCGATTCATCGATGATGCTCAAAAAATGGCTGAAAAATCTATTCAAATTGCAGATCCTGTGCGATCCTCATTTATTCATAACCTATGCAACTTTTGGCTGCCGTTTGCCGTCAAAGTCAGTCTACTCAGTTTTGCAAGAAACGCGAATTCATCACACAAAAAGTAACATTTGAGACCGAAGGGAATGAAGATGCAGCAGGCACCAAATTGGCAAGTAAAAGGATTCGTACAGGCACTCATGCTGAGTGTGATGGCAGGCGCGGCGTGTCAAGTTAGCGCACAAAATGTTGGCGCACCAGTGTCAGTTGCACCGACCGCCAGCACGGCTTTAAGTTTTGCTTCGCAATTGGCAGGATTCAAAAAACACACGGGCTTTTTTGATGTCTATACGCATCATGATCAGGGTAAGTTGTATTTGGCTGTGCCAGAACAACAAGGCTCATTCATCCTTTTCTCTTCGCTACCTCAAGCATTAGGCTCGAATGATATTGGTTTGGATCGTGGACAAGCAGGTGCCAGCAAATTAGTGCATTTCGAGCGACACGGCAAACGCTTGTTTTTGATTCAAGAAAACACTAAATTCATCGCCACTTCTGAGAGTAAAGATGAATCCGCCTCGGTGCGCGAAGCTTTTGCTGGTGCGGTGTTGTGGGCGGGCGATATTCTCGCCAATGAAAATCAGCAGTATTTGATCGACTTTTCTTCTTTTCTTTTGAGTGACCGCCATGGTGTGATTGATAACCTAAGTCGCAGTCGCCAAGGAAATTACAGTGTCGATGAAAAGCGTAGCGCGGTATTAACTCAGCAAGCGAAGAGCTTCCCGGATAACACCGAGTTAGAGGCGATGCTCAATTTTGCTGGCCCCGGAGAAGGACAGTACGTGCGCCAAGTGGCGGCAGATCCTAAAAGCTTGCGTATGCATCAGCACATTAGCATGGTGCGTTTACCGCAACACTACCAAACACGCACTTACCATCCATTTTCCGGCGGCTTCGATAATGAGGTGATGGATTTTGGCACGCCGCTAGCGGATAGCATCGTTACTCGATTGCAGGTTAGGCATCGATTAGAGAAAGTTGATCCTAACGCCGCAGTCAGCACGGTGAAAAAACCTATCGTGTATTACTTAGATCGTGGCACGCCGGAGCCTGTGCGCTCGGCTTTATTGGATGGTGCGCGTTGGTGGAGTAGCGCTTTTGAAAAGGCAGGTTTCAAAGATGCCTATCGTGTCGAGTTATTGCCAGAAGGCGTTGATCCTATGGATGTGCGCTACAACACCATTATGTGGGTGCATCGTGCAACGCGTGGATGGTCCTATGGCAATGCGATTACGGATCCGCGCACAGGTGAAATCATCAAGGGCACGGTGACCTTGGGTTCACAACGTGTGCGCCAAGACATTTTGATTGCGGAGAGTTTATTAGCTCCGTATGGAAAATTGAGCACGGCCGAGAAAAAGAAAGCGGCTGAGCAAATGGCGTTGGCGCGATTACGTCAATTGGCGGCTCACGAAGTTGGGCACACTCTGGGGATCGCCCACAACTTTGCTCCTAGCCGGTTAGGAAATGGTTCGGTGATGGATTATCCACATCCTATCTTGAGCCTAAATACGAAAGCGGAACCGCAGGTCAATGAGGCCTATGGCGTAGGGCTTGGTCCGTGGGACGATTTTGTGATTCAACATCTGTACGCTACTTTTCCTGGACAAGATGAACAACAAGCGCTCGCGCAATTGCGCATGAAGGCCAAAGCGGCGGGTTTGCAATATGTGGGTGATGCCGATTCGCGCCCGGTGGCGTCTATGCACCCGAATGGTTTGTTGTGGGACTTTGGCGCAGATTCCTTGAAGAGTTATGATCAATTAATGGCGATTCGTCGTCATGCTTTAGATCATTTCTCCTTAGCCGCTCTCCCGCCACAGCGTCAGCTTGGCGAATTAGAAGCGCGATTGGTGCCAGTTTATCTTTTGCATCGCTATCAAACAGAAGCTGTGGCACGTTTGATTGGCGGCGGAGAATACGAATATGGTCTAGCGCAAGATGCCAATGAAGGACGCGTACAAACGGGTATCAAAATCGTACCCGCTGCAACGCAAAGGGCTGCATTGCAAAAACTATTGAGTAGTTTGCATGCCGAACAGTTGGCTTTGCCCGCCAGTCTAATGGATGCTCTCACCCCGCAGAGTGAAGGCTATGATCGTAGTCCCGAATATTTTAATGGTCGCATGAGTGTAGCCTTTGATGCATTTTCTGCGGTGGAAGCAGCTGCCGCGCAAACTAGCTTATTTCTGTTTGATGCCGCGCGTTTTAATCGTTTAGCATGGCAACACGCACGCGATATGCAGCAATTAAGTGTCGAGGAGGTGCTACAACAAAGTTTCGCCAACACTTGGAAACGTGAGTCCAAGTCCAGCAAGCTTGTCGCTGGCGAGGCGGTGCAATTGGCGGCAAATTGGGTCGTGTTGGATGCCAGCTTGTCTCTGCTCGACAGTGGGCGCTTGCATCCCCAAGTGCAAGCACAGGTACGGCAGCAATTACAGGAACTGGCTGGATGGTTGCAGAAAAATCCAAGTACGGGAGCGCAGGCTGCTAGCCGACAGCAAGCGGCGGAGTTAATCACCAAGTATTTACGAGACCCCAGCAGTGTGAAATTGCGTGGTTTACCAGCAATTCCTCCTGGTGCACCGATTTAATAGGTTTCGACTTACCGCAAATAAAGACGAAGTTATTTTTGCGCAATCGATAAGTATTTAATACTATAAAAGCATACGGCGTTTCGAACGGGAGGTTTCACCATGAGCTTGCATCAGTTAATTTATATGAGTGAATTGACGACCGATGAATCAGTGTTGGCTTCAATTCATAGTCACGCGGTGCGAAATAACACGGCGCGCAT
>CALKVB010000644.1 GCA_937996605.1 uncultured Oxalobacteraceae bacterium
AGGTAAATGCGATTTGCTGAGTCTGGTTTCACTCTTGATTTGACACGTATCTTATGCTTTCTCCGCGCGAGAATCTGCTGTGAACTTACTTCAATTTGTCATGAAATTGTAGCTTTCTTCATAGAAATTCATGCGTTGAAAATATTTTTCCAAACCTTCTTCTTCTTATAGAATAGTGCCAGGAGATATTGGATGACAAATGTAGGACAAACGCCAGATGAAGCTTGGGAGAGATCGGTATGAACCGGATCTTTCTGCGTTTTATCGGACCTGTATTCTTATCGATTGCTTTGGCTGGTGCGCTTGTTTACGGTGCAATTACTTTAATATTTGGTGAGCCGATTAAAGAAAACGCCGCGAGGCAAGCCGCCCCGCAAATTTTTTTGTTGGAACAATACATCGATAAAGCACCTGGTGATGAGTGGTTGCAACGACTAAACAAGGTGCGTGAAGTATCTCAGGTTAAGTTCGACCTGATACCTTTGCGTTCGGCCTTGACCGCATTAGATGAAGATCAACGCGCAAAATTAATGGATGGTACGGTGGTCATCGACGTGCCCGGCCGTGCATTTTATCGTCGAGTTGATCTCACTGGTTACCGCTACGTCGATAGTGAAAATGACGTGCTGTATGCGCAAGATTTACCGATTGATCGATGGCAGTTCTTACGTATCGAAATGTTGCGTTATGTCTTGGTTGCCTTAGTGCTGTTGGTGCCATTGGCTTTTTGGTCGAGAACCCATTGGCGTGAAGTGCAAGCACTTGCAAAAGTCACAGAAAAATTTGGTAGGGGGGAACTGGCAGTGCGTGCGGATACGCCAACGAGTTCTAGTGTGTATCCTTTATCACTGCAGATCAATCAAATGGCCGAGCGCATCGCGCAATTGCTCACTTCGCAAAAACAATTGTTGCATGCAGTTTCGCACGAGTTACGAACCCCAATTGCGCGACTCGAATTCGCGCTTGAAATTTTGCAAGATTCAGGTGTGGACGAAAAGAAGCGACAACGTATCGATGCGATGCGCGGGGACTTGATTGAGCTTAATAGTTTGGTGTCCGAGTTGCTGAATTTGGCGAAAATGGAACAGCAACATAAGCTGCAATTACAAGAAAATGTAGCGCAAGATTTCGCACAAATGTGTATTGATGGGTTACCACCAATGCGAGAGGAACTTACACTCAGTTTGAAGGTGGAGCCAATTCAGAAGCAGCTTTTGGCAGACCAACGATTGCTGATGCGAGCAGTACAGAACCTGCTAAAAAATGCAATTAAATATGCCAACCGTCAAATTAGTTTGCAGATTCGAGAGGAGAAAGATTGTCATCTGATTGTTGTGGAAGATGACGGCGTTGGTATTCCTATGGCAGAACGCGAAAACATTTTCGAGGCATTTTATCGCTTAGATCGTAGCCGTGATCGCAATAGCGGTGGGTTTGGTTTGGGCCTATCGATCGTGCGTCAAATAGTGCAAATGCACTGTGGTTCGATTGAGGTCGGTGATGCCGAATTGGGTGGTGCTCGTTTTATGATTCGATTGCCAAAATGAATTTTAATGCGGTGCTTGCAGACGCTGTGGTCAGGTAAGAATGGGAGTCATTGCGGTGACTCCCTTTTTATTTTTATACCTGATTATCAAATAGCGAGCGTGCGTTCTTGTAGCCAAGTAAGTGCAGCACCACTGATACGCGGTGATAAACGAGCCAATACTTGTTGATGGTATTGGTTCAGCCAAGCAATTTCGTCTTCACGCAGGATGTTGAGATCAAGGCAGCGGGTATCGATTGGGCATAGCGTTAAAGTTTCGAACTGCAAATAGTCGCCAAACTCTGTGCTTTCTGCTGGCACGCAAAGTAAGAGATTTTCAATACGAATTCCCCATTTTCCTGGACGATAAATTCCTGGCTCATTGGAAGTAATCATACCGACTTCCATCCTCATATGTGCTTCTGGAACCGCTCCTGAAATACTCTGAGGCCCTTCATGGACATTTAAAAAATACCCCACGCCGTGCCCCGTGCCGTGACCGAAGTTGACACCCTCAGCCCAAATCGGCGCTCGCGCGATCACGTCTAATGTCGTCGACAAAGTACCATGAGGGAACTTCATGCGAGATAAAGCGATCATGCCTTTGAGGACTAATGTGAAATCGTGTTTCTGCTCATTCGATACTTCACCTACGCCGACAACACGCGTGATATCGGTGGTGCC
>CALKVB010000645.1 GCA_937996605.1 uncultured Oxalobacteraceae bacterium
AACTATTGACGAGTACCGATGCGCGCTTGGCTGCCAATAAGAGGTTGGTCTACGATTTTTATCGCGAAGTGCTAGAGGGTGGCCACTTGGATCTTGCTGAGAAATATTTGGACGAGGCATATATTCAACACAACCCTAATGTGCCAACGGGGCGGGCCGGATTTGTGGCTTTCTTTTCTAAATTTACTAAACCTAAAAACATCGAAGTGAAGATGAAATCACCTGTCGTTTCTATGGTTGCGGAAGGCAACTTGGTTGTGGTGAGCTTTGTCGAAGAAAATATCGACCCAGCCGATAAAACGAGGAAGTACACGACCACTTGGTTCGACATGTACCGTATCGAAGGTGGTAAGTTGGCCGAGCATTGGGACGGTATGAAAAAACAATGATGCACTAGCGGCTCAGATGCAAGCTTCAACAATTCCGTGTATATCGATCGTCCATGAGTTAGGCTCGGCGGTTCGTTTCGCGGCGTCGCCTGTACAGCATGCTCTCACATCAGAGATTGGTCCTCTATGAACTTTTACTCTTTCGTGGTCGCCATGTGCCTGATAATTGCCGCCCCAGTTGTAGAGGCTAGTGAGTACCATCAGTATCGCAACCAACGCTATGGATTTCGCATGAACTATCCTTCAGACTTTACAGTGGACGCTCCAGCTTTCAATGGTGATGGGCAGATTTTTAGGAAGAACCAACGCTGTATGATTTGGAGTAGTGGAATCAATAATCTATCCGAATTCAAGCTTCATTCCTTGGAAGTTGAATTAAAAAAAGAGTTTGATCAAATGACGAGCCTGTCGCGCGGCCGAAGATGGGTTGAACTGGCGGGCTACAAGGGCGACGATTTCCTCGTCATCAAATCTTATGTCGGCAAAGGGGCCATTAACGAGCTTCGCATTCGACAACCGCGCTCTGGCATACCCTGCGAAGTAGCAACCGCGCCTATCATCAGGTCGTTTAAGCCAGGGCGACTTGATGAAATCCGATGATCTATGGCATAGGGAAAATACACATCTTTTTTTGTACTACGCAAATTAAAGAAAGAGGGCAGGCAACGGCAACCGTAACGCTTGATTCGTAACGCCGCGTAGCTGGCACACGATTGATTTGCAATGAAAGTTATCGCGAATCGGTGTATTAGGCATGGCGGTTCTAACGGTCAAATTTGCTGCGCACGGAAGCTTTATGGCACAGTGCTGCTAATTAAATTAAATTTTACAAATTTTGTGAATAATTCGAAAACACCCGTATTTTGTTTGCTTGTTTTTTGAGTTTTAATACTGCTTCGACTCGCCGCATGATTGCTGATCCGCTAGAAACCACAGTACCAATCGATAGCCTAGTTGCGAGTTTGCTTCCTGGTTCCTACTTTCATGATGCATGGGAAATTAAGTCGAATGCAGTTGATCTTTCTGCGCTTGGTCATTTTCTTGGGGTGGTGGAACATACTCCGAGATGGGTAAACCTGTACATGATTTTGCGTAATCGAATCGTAAGCCTGCTAGGGCTTAAAAACCTTGGGCAATTGTCTACGCTGGGGCAGGAGAAGTTAGCTTCGGCCTACCGTCCCGGCGATCGTGTAGGAATCTTCACGCTGTTCGAAAACACCGTTGATGAAGCGCTGCTTGGAGACAAGGATAAGCACTTGAATGTCTTTCTATCCGTTCATCGTCGTTTGGTGGGTGCAAATGAAATCTTGGTCACTGTCACGACCATCGTTCATGTACATAATGCGCTTGGCCGTATCTATATGGTGCCGGTGAAACCTATGCATAGGTTGATCGTACGCGCGGTTCTCAGCGCCTTTGTCAGGGCACAGAATAAGCGTACTATTTCACCTCTATCGGGCTTACCCTGAAGAATATGAATGGTAGATATAGGCTTGGTGGGTGGCGTTTGTATGTTTAGAGTTTATAGATAGATACGTGCCTTTTATCTCGTTTTTCATTTTCTTAGTAATAAACATATGAAACATAAAAACATTGCTATTCAAGTTCTGGTCTCGGTCTTCATTGTCACTTTTGCTGGTGTGGCGCATGCTTTTAACGATGGTGATGTATTAGCGCTTACTAAAGAAAATTTTGATAGAGTGGTTCGCGCAATTTGGGAAGAAAATCACGGATTGCGAACTAGGGGAAATTTGGGTGAATCAGAGACTCGTTTGTGTATCGCTGTCCCCACTTATCCAAAGCCAGACTCTCAATCTAAAGCACAGAATCCACTCTCTTGGCATCTCGATTTCTTCTCTAACCCTGTCTTGACGAAAGACCGCGATAGGCAATTGCGGCAATTAGATGCACTGGTGAAAGTGGGTTTAATGAAGAAAGTGCAGACGATGATAGAGATCGACAATGAGGTGAAGAAGGTCGTCCGTTACAGCTTAACTGAGAAAGGATGGGCAGCAAGTGACTATAACCGAGGAACATCATGTTTCGTGTACGGTGCGTCACGCTATCTTGGTGTCAGTCGATATGAGCGAAAAAATATAGGAGGCAAGGCAGGGGCCGAAATAGTTGAAGTGCATGCTAGAGTTGGATTAGCTTCTGAGAATGATCTTGAGCCTTGGGCTAGAGACCAAGAGATTCTGGCAGAGTTCACCGAAATCAAGCGTCAGCTCGACGGACAGGAGTTTGTTGTCATGCTTGCTCGTAGTGAGGGTGAATGGGTCAATTAT
>CALKVB010000646.1 GCA_937996605.1 uncultured Oxalobacteraceae bacterium
AAAAATAAATGGGGAGACACAAGAATGAAGACAAACGCCGATTGCGTTTTATCGATAAAAACGCTAGCACTCGCGGTGAGCACCGCCTGTTGTACTCTTTCGGTGCAGGCACAGAATATTCAACTCGGCAATGATGATTTGTCTGATGGCAAATCGATACAGCATGTCGAAATTTCGGGTCGCGCAGGGAATGATGTTGCAAGCACCAAATCAACAGCTTCTCTGCGCGATACACCCCTGACTATAAGCGTGTTGACAGCGGATCTACTACAAGATCAAGGGGCACTGACGCTCGACGCGGTGATCAAAAATGTCAGTGGTCTTACACAAAGCAGTACTAATAATTACGGTTACTTTAATAATTATTTGGCACGCGGTCTACAAGTGAATTTTTTGAGAGATGGTTTGCCCGATGGACCTGCGGTGAATGGGTATGTGCGTACTTTGACAGACGTGCAGCAAGTTGAAGTGCTGAAAGGGCCTGGTTCTGCTTTATATGGTAGCGGTGCTCCTGGTGGTTTCGTTAACCTCATCAGCAAGAAGCCGGAACATCAAGCCTCGCAGTCTTTAGATTTTGGCGTTGGTAGTTTTCAAGAACGGCATGCAAAGCTTGATTTGACGGGGCCGCTTGCCACAGACTCTCAATCGAGGATTCCATCGGCTATAGTGCCTGTCAGCTATCGTTTTATCGTTTCTCAGTTTGACACCGAAGGATACCGAGGCTATGGAAATAAAACTCTCGAAGTTTTGCCTAGCTTGGCAATTCGAAGTAGCGCTGATCAGCTCACAACATTAGAGTTGAGGCACCTCGATTCCACCATTCACAATGATTCTGTGGGTATTCCATTTCGCAATCGTCTGGTATTAGACGTTCCTCAAGAGACACGCTATTACACACCGTTTTCACAAAGCGTGAGTAAGATCGATCGATTCACTTTGAGGCATACGATGCAGCTCAGTGAAGAGTGGAACTTGCGCGCTGTATTAGCCTACGGGAAGCGTGATCTTGATTTCTTACGTAATGTGCCGAGTTGGCGTTTGAATGATCCAGTTAACGGCACGCAAATTGTGAATCGAACATGGCGTGATCAACAGGATCGTTTGCATGATAGTAGCGCCCAAATTGAGTCGGTATGGCACTCAGGCATGCATGAAGTTTTGGGGGGTATAGCGTGGAATCAAACTGAAGGAAGTGCGATGCGAAAGCAAGCGTTATTGGCACCAATTTCAAATATTTACGCACCGCTAATGCC
>CALKVB010000647.1 GCA_937996605.1 uncultured Oxalobacteraceae bacterium
TTCATCTCGCAATTCATCTCGCAGTTGACGAACTTAATATTTCGCCGCTTGACCCGCTGTAGGCAAAGATTTTTTAATGAATTCACGAATATGTTCATTCGAGGTAGCCAAATCTTCCGCGCGTAAATACATCATATGACCGCTTCGATAGCCTTTAAACTCCATACGGTCCTTCATTTTTCCGCTAGGATCAATCTGCCACATCGTATATTTCGCATCGAAATAATTAGTCGCACCGTCGTAATATCCCGATTGCACCATCAGGTGCATATATGGATTTTCTGCCATCGCCAAGCGTAAATTTTCGCCGGTTTTATCGTTGCTATTATCCCAAGGATGAACTGGGCCGAACATATTGTATTTCACGTCAGTTTTATATTTCAGCACATCGCGTAAATAATAATTGATTGCTGGCGTGAAGGAATGTAACCATGAAGTGAGCTCAGCATTGTAATCAGGTGAGACCCCGGCATCACTACGATCGATTCCTAAATAACGTGAGTCTAAACGCCCTACCGTTTTTCCTTTTTCGCGCAAGAGATCCTTCCAGAAAAACGAAGGCGATACCATTAAATTATTTTGTAGAACGCTACGTTCAGACAGACCTGAATAACGCGCTACCTTAGCCGCGATTTCTTTACGTTTATTCGGATCAATAAAACCGCCACGCGTTAAAGCTGGAATAAATTCGTCTAAGGTAAAGGCTTCCACTTCTGGCAGCAATGCGTTCAAATCACGTTGTTGAAGATCAGCTGGCAATACTTTGTGGTACCAAGCCGTAGCAGCGTAGTAAGGTAATGACATGGCCGCATCGACAGCACCATCACGTTTAATGCCTAATTCGGTCGGTGAAACTAAGATCACGCCATTCAAATACATCCAGTGATTATTTTGCAGTTCCTTCGCTAAGCCTGACACCCGAGTCGTGCCGTAGCTTTCACCAATTAAATACTTTGGCGAATTCCAACGACTATTACGCGAAACAAAAGTATTGAGCCATTCAGCCAAATAGGCGATATCGGCGTTCACACCAAAAAATTGGGCACGGTCTGCTTTAGCGTCCAAAATTCTGGAGAAGCCTGTATTGACTGGGTCGATATACACAATATCCGCCACATCCAATATCGAGTGTGGATTGTCGCGAACTCCATATGGCTGCACAGGATAACCTTCATCATCAATGTTTAACATCTTCGGACCGGTGTAAGCGACATGCATCCACACTGAAGCCCAGCCCGGTCCGCCATTGAATGAAAACACTAAAGGACGTTTATCGCGGTTACTAACATCACTTCGTTGATAGTAGGTATAGAACAATGAAGCGATGACCTTGCCGTCTTTATCCCACACAGGCTGTGTGCCTGCGGTTGCTTTGTAGGGCACGAGTTTGCCTTTGATTGTGACACTAGCGTTGGAATGAATCGCCGATTCTGCTTGCAGCAAACGCTCGTTTGCGTTTGCTCCAGCATTACCCTTAGCGGGCGTTGCAGCCGCTGCAGCCGCTCCAGCCGCTCCAGCATTTGTAGCTGGGTTCTGCGACGCTCCTTCTTGTGCTGATGCGGTGCCGATGGCGAATATCGCTGATAAAAAGAGTACATGGGTTTTCATTTTTCAATCTCCTTTTTTATTATCTAAATACTTAGCCAAAGTAATACGAATTCAAGTAGTCACCCAATCACATCGGCTCTAATCTTACCGTTGATCTGACGGTCGACATCACAATAAAAACTCGGTTTTACTCTCATTTGAAAGCTTAGGCTTCAATTTCTTGCAATCACTGCCGTTACTAAGCTGCGTCTTTGCTGCAACTGAGCTAAGTTCGAGAAACAGTATGAACATCAAGGCGCCAAAAAGTTCCCATTGCTCTGCACGGCTTGCACATGTGTGAGCACACTCAAGCAATTCAGCAAAGTTAGTGAAGACATGTGAAAGGACGATCAATGTCGATCAAAAAAGAGAATAACAACGACATCATCACCGAAGATATCACCAAAGACATCATCGAAAAGCTTAAGCAAAGAA
>CALKVB010000648.1 GCA_937996605.1 uncultured Oxalobacteraceae bacterium
GTGCTCTTCCGATCTCAGTGGTAACACAAATCCAAAATTATTTAGCAGCCAATGGCGGCAAGTTCTCTGGTACAGAAATCGTATTCGTGAGCGGCGGACCAAATGACGTATTCATTCAAACTGGTACCTTGTCTGCAGCAGCGACAGCAGCAGCAACAGCAGCCGTAACTGCAGCTGTTCCTGGTCAAATTCAAAAAGATATCGCTGCGGGTGTATGTAAGCCAACGGATGCTCAAGCAAGTAACTGTATCGCTGGCGCTGTCGCAACATTGACGCCAACAGTCGGTGCAGCTGCAGGTGCAGCATATGCCTCTGCCAATGCGCAAACTTATGTAGATGCAATCGGCACTGCTGGCACTGAATTGGCTGGCTATGTTAAGAACTTGATTCTTGCAAAAGGTGCGAAATATGTAGTGGTAGTGAACATGCCAGATATGAGCAAAACACCAGCGGCGCTCGCGCAAAGCAAAGATTCTCAAACACTTTTGAACGGGATGAGTATCACGTTCAATGCCCGCCTAGTTGAAGGCTTGGCAGGTTTAGACAATGTTTTGATCGTCGATTTATTTACACGTTTCCGCGACCATGCAGCGAATCCTGCTGCGTACGGAATCAGCAATATCACAACACCAGCCTGTGACTTGTCTGCAGCTAAAAATCCTTTGGGCTCATCGTTGGTATGTAATGCTAACAACCTGATTCCAGGCGATACTAGCCGCTACTACTTTGCAGACTCAGTACACCCAACACCATATGGTAATCAATTGTTTGCTGACTATATCCTCGGTGAAATTAGCAAGCGCGGCTGGAAATAATTCATCGCAAAATTTTTCGTGATTGAATGAAAAATAGGGATCGAAGAATTTCGATCCCTATTTCTTTTTCTACAGACAAAAATCAATACACATCTCTGCAACAATCATCTTCGAATTGGCTAAATTACATTTGACTACGTCTCTTCAAGAAGTAATCAAGACTAAAGCGACCCGGTCCAAAGAAGAACAAGGAAGTTATTAGCAATCCCCAATACAAATGATCGTTTATTGCGGCCGGACATTCAAAGCTCCACAATTGAGGATAGGAAATCACCGCCATTGCGTTGACCATAAATAGCCCGATAGCAGCTGGCCGCGAAAAAATACCTAGCACGATCAAGATAGGGAGGATCAGCTCCCCTCCCGCCCCCATCACAGCAGCCAACTCTGGAGGTAAGAGCGGTACTGCATATTCTTCTCTAAACAAACTCAAGGTTGAGTCCCAATCTTGCAGTTTGAGTACCCCGGCTTTGAAGAACTGCCATGACACAAACCCTCGAATTCCTGCACTCAAGACGGAACCTCCCCAATCTTGAATCAAATCATCGAATCGAGTCGTCAATTGATGCAACTGAAAAAATTTATTCATAAAAACTTTCAAGACTAAGTAATCCCTACTAGTCGCTTTAGACCCACTATTCCTTACAAGAATGTCCCACAAAGAGACCCGCTGCAAACCAAGTTTGCAATTGCGCCCCAACATCAAAATTCGCTTGATGTTGCAATGCTAGGTCTAAAGCTGATTCAAGCGTTTGGCCTCGACGCAAAGCCTTCAATGCATGAAAGGCGCTTTCACTAATTTCCAAAATTTGCGCTCGCCACTGTGGACGACTAATGATGCAATATGTAGGCGTATCAATTGGAACTTTTAAGTCTTCCACTTCAGCTGTCTGGTGTGCTTGCCAGATCGCCGCTGTCGCAAATTGACTCTGATGAAAACTAACATCTGGTGCAAAGTGCAAAACGACTAGCTGGACATCGGTGCCAGTCTGAGAAATCAATTGCGATAGACTGATTTTCTCTCGGTCTTCGGCGTAGTAACTTTGGTGTAACAACCATTCAAGCTGTGCAACTGGCGCGATATAGGGATAATCACGCAAACTCTCATGTCGCATCAAAAAATCAGAAAAATTTTCGCCAAAAAAATTGAGATTACCTGAAGCAGAAGGATATTGTTTTCCATAAACACGAGCAAGATCTTCGAAAAAATCCTCCCCTACCAAGCGCTGCACCACCGGATAAGCATTGGCTAAGGTCTTAACCCAAATCGCCAGTAAATTACCCCGATAAATTGCAAAGCGCTCAGCCTTCGTAGTTGGCGGTGCTTTTACGCTCGTCAAAAAGAAATCTGATTGCGCGTCCAACATTGAACGTGCGAATTTCTCTTGAATCTCGAGCAAAGATTCAGGCATAGTTCACCCGTTGATATTTATTTTGGATCTCACGGGCCTTTTGTGCTTCACTAATCAAAACTTCGATCTCAGGTACATTTGTGTCCCACTCAATCAGCGTCGGAATATGAGCTGAAATTTGTTGACAGACCTGCTCATATAAAGCCCACACATCCGGTTTTATTTGACTACCATGATCATCAATCAAACAATCATCAAGTTGAGTGTGCCCAGCCAAATGAATCTCGCCAATGGACGATCTTTGTCGACGATATTGGGCGAACTCAATTTGCGCATCTTCACCATGGTTAAATTGATTAACAAAAACATTATTTACATCGAGCAAAATGCCACACGCGGTACGTTGACTGAGTTCGCATAGAAACTCCGATTCCAACATTTGATCGGCTTCAAAACGGATATAACTCGATACATTTTCAATCAGGACCGATCGTTTTAAGCAGTTTTGAAGGTAATCAACACGGTCGCACATGAGCTGTAAAGCCTCTCGCGTCAAAGGCAGTGGCAAAAGATCGTTTAAATGACGTCCTTTGATGCTTCCCCAGCTAAGGTGTTCAGACACTAAAACAGGTTGAATACGTTCAACCAATTGTTTCAACTTACTGATATGGGAATCATTAATGCCTGAAGCAGAACCCAAAGCGAGTCCGACACCATGTAAGCTAATCGGGTAATCTTGAGCCAATTTTTCAAGCACAAACAGATCAAATCCACCATCTGCAAAATAGAGATCGGAAGAGCGTCGT
>CALKVB010000649.1 GCA_937996605.1 uncultured Oxalobacteraceae bacterium
AGATCTACACAGGCGAAGACACTCTTTCCCTACACGACGCTCTTCCGATCTGCTTCGCCTTTATCCGTGCTGGTATCCTTCGACGCTAGCTCCAATAGACGGCCATTGAATTGGTCGATCTGGACTTGTTCGAAATGTCTCACCATGGCCGTGGTAGCGTTTTGTATCGATTGCACTCCACGATCAATTGTAGGATCGGGACGCGCCGTTATCGTAATGTCGAGTTGGGCAGGTTTTGAAACACCGCCTAACGATGAAACGGTAAAGAGGAGACTGTCGTTACCTACGTAATTGGCATTTGCAGTGAAGCTTAGCTTAGTGCCTGAAATACTTACTACGCCATGGTTCGGCACTTGGCTCACTGCAAGCGTATAGCCATTGTACTGTGGTCCAGATATGACACTGGCGAGGTCGATACTAGCGGTCCTTCCACTTTCTACGGAAAGGCGAGCTCGCGTTACTGTAGGCGCTGTCGCTGCAACAGTGATGTTGACATCGATACTAGTTAGCATGCCGTTACCGCCATTGATTTGTACTTTGAGACTATCGTTTCCTAGGTAATTACTGCTAGGCGTATAGCGCACGTCGAATCCCTCAATTGTTGCAGTCCCATGGCTCGGTTGAACAGCGAGAGTCGCAGCGCTTGATCCCGCAATTTTGCCGGTCGTAATGAGGTTATTCGCACTATTCGTCTGTACCGTAACGTCCAAACTACTCGCTTGTAGTGGAGTGACTTCAATGCTTATTTCGGCTGGTAGCGAATTGCCGTCTTTACCGATTGCGATCACGCTCACAGCATCTGGTCCAATATAGCCAACGACCGGCGTATAGGAGAGAGCTAAGCCGTTAACACTGATTACGCCATGCGCAGTTGTCTTGACTATACTTAAAGACGTTGCATTCCCAGTGATTCGTGGGGTGATGACATTGCCACTGCTATTCGCGGCAACGCTCACGCTGCTAGAACTCACTGAAGGCAAGTTAGGTGTCACACTAATCGCTATCGTGGCCGGTGCAGAATTGCCACTAGGACCTGTAGCAATGAGGTTGAGGCTATCTTCACCTACATAATTTGTATCCGGTGTGTAGCTAACTGAAAGACCATTCACCACGGCTTTTCCGTGTGCTGGTGCTGAAGTGATGCTAAGACCGTTTGCAATGCCTGTGATCACAGGAGTGACGCTGCGGGTGCTATTCAAGGGGACGATGAGGTTGCTAGATTCGATTTTGGGAGCACCTGCAATTACTGTAATTCTGATTTTTGCTGGGGCAGATGTACCACCCGATCCGCTTGCTGTCATAGAGAACTCGTCGTTGCCGATGAAGTCTTTGCTTGGCGTATAGGTGATTTGCAGCCCTGAGGTATTTAACGTGCCATGCAGCGGCGCGGCCGTGATCGCGATACTGTTCACATTCCCACTGATTTGTGGTGCGATTGGATTCAATGTGCTATTGGCGGGCACCGTGATGTCGAGGTCTTTCACGATAGGCGTGGTTTGATCGCTCGGCACCACATTGATACTAATCAGCGCCGATGCTGAACTTCCACCTGGGCCATTGGCGATAAACGAAATCGCATCGGGTCCGATATAACCAGGGTTAGGTGTGTAGTTGAATTTAAGACCGTCGATCGTGACTGTGCCATGTGTTGATGCTGTAGTGATGGCGACGCTGGTGACATTTCCACTGGTCATTGGGGTGATCAGGTTGCTACTACTATTGGCGCTCACATTGACACTAGAGTTGCTCGCACTCGGAACTTGGCTGATCACATTAATGCTGATCGTCGCTGGGCTAGAGTTGCCACCACGACCCGCTGCTACAAAGCTGATCGCATCGGTGCCGATATAGCCCGCGTTTGGGGTGTACACAATATTCGATCCAACCACACTAGCTGAACCGTGACTTGCGGGTGCGGTAATGAAAATATCAGAAACGCTACCTCTGATGCTTGGCGTCAATGCATTATCTTTGCTATTGCTAACAACCGTTGCAGTCGAGTTGCTGGTAGTGGGAGCGAGATCCTCGACCGTTATGTTGACTAATAAAGGTGCTGAGGCACCGCCGGGGCCGGTCGCTACGATGGTCATTGAGTCGGTACCAGTGTAGTCTTTGGTCGGCGTATAAATGACACTTAAGCCGCTCACGTTCGCTGTGCCGTGCGTGGGGTTCGTGGTCAATGCAATCGACGTTGTGATGCCATTGATGGTCGGTGATAGTACATTGTTGTTGCTATTCCCTGCGACGATGAATTCATTTCCAGACAAGACTGGTGCAGAGGCAATCACGTTAATACTGACAGTAGCGGTGCCAGAGGTTCCACCAGGACCTACGGCAGAGAAGCTAAAGCTATCAGAACCAGCGTAGCCTGTAGTGGGAACGTAGAACACAGACATGCCGTTGATGTTTGCGGTGCCGTGAGCTGGTAAGGTATTGAGTACGATATTCGATACACTGCCGCTCACGCTAGGGGTAATAGAGTTGCCTGGGCTATTTGCAGCGATGTTAACACTACTTGCAGATACAGTAGGTGCTGGCGGTGTCACAGTCACATTAATGGTGGCGGTGTTGGAAGTGCCGCCCGGTCCACTCGCACTAATGCTGAGACTATCGCTTCCACTAAATCCGGAGTTGGGCGTATAGAGGATGTTTAAGCCGGATACCACTGCGCTGCCGTTTGCTGGTGCAGAGACAATCGTAAGCGCACTTGCGCTGCCGGTAATCGTCGGAGAATAAGAGTTATTCGTGCTGCTAGACGCGACCGTTAGGTTTCCATTGGTAAGGCTAGGTGGAACGGCTACCGCGACCACGGTGATATTAATAGTTGCCACTGCGGATGTGCCGCCTGGTCCATTTGCAGTGAAAGTAATGCTGTCGCTGCCACTATATCCTGCACTTGGGGTGTATTGCAAAGTCAAACCACTTACGGAAGCTGAACCGTGGCTAGGTGTAGAAACCAGCGTCAAACTGGTCGCACTGCCAGTGATTGTTGGAGCAATCGAATTGTTGCTGCTATTGGCCGACACTGTGACGCTTGAACCGCTCACAGTGGGTGCCGGCGGCGTGATTACAATGCTGAAATTGGCAGCTGAGGAACTGCCTCCTGGGCCAGTTGCAATGACAGAAAAATTATCATTGCCGCTGTAGCCAGAGTTGGGTGTGTATAACACTGTCAGACCGCTGACGCTCGCCGAACCATGTGCTGGCGTGGTCGATAAGGCGATGCTGGTCACGCTTCCTGTGATGGTGGGAGTGATCGCGTTATTCGTACTGTTCGCTGCCACTGTCGTACTGTTTCCTGTAATGGCTGGCGCTGGTGGAGTGACGGTGAGGTTGATCGTGGCGCTAGAAGAAGTGCCGCCAGGACCTGCAGCTGTGATAGCAAGACTGTCGGTACCGCTGTACCCAGCATTTGGTGTGTATAACACGTTCAAACCGCTGAGCGTCGCAGAGCCGTGCAAAGGCGCGGAGACGATGGACAAATTACTGGCAGTCCCAGTGATGCTGGGAACGATAGTGTTATTCGTGCTGTTCGCTGCCACTGTGGCACTGGTCGACGCCACTGATGGCGGTGGCGGTGTCACTGTGATGTTGATATCTGCGGCGGCGGAGGTGCCCCCTGGCCCTGTGGCGGTGATCGAAAAATTGTCAGGGCCACTGTAACCGGGACTCGGGGAATAGCGAACGCTAAGCCCGCTCACCACGGCCGAGCCGTGTAAAGGCGCAGTGACGATCGTAATACTGGTCACCGAGCCGCTAATGGTTGGTGTGATCGTATTATTCGTACTATTCGCCGCCACGGTAGCACTGCTCGCTGTGACCGTAGGCGCTGGCGGAGTCACGGTGATACTCACTGTCGCTGGTGCAGATGTGCCACCAGGTCCAGTCGCATTCACGGTAAACGAATCACTACCACTATAGCCAGCGTTCGGTGTGTATAGGAAGGTTCTACCGCTTACGCTAGCTGAGCCGTGAGCAGGTGCTGAGGCGATCGCAACGCTGCTTACCGATCCTGTAATGACAGGAGAAATGACATTGTTGCTGCTATTCGCAGCAACAGTAGCACTAGTCGCAGCGATTGTGGGCGCTGGCGGAGTGATGGTGATCGTTGCTGTGGCTGCGGTGGAGGTGCCTCCTGGGCCGGTTGCGGTGAACGAGAAACTATCATTACCGCTATAGCCAGCACTTGGGGTGTATAGGATGGTGAGTCCGCTCACACTTGCACTACCATGTGCGGGCGCTGCTGTCACAGTGAGGCTAGTGGCGCTGCCAGTAATTGTTGGAGTCAGGGTATTGTTGCTACTGTTGGCGGCGACCGTAGTGCTGATCGCGGATACGGTTGGCGCGGAGGGAGTGATGGTGACACTGATCGTTGCAGAGGAAGAGGTGCCGCCCGGGCCGCTCGCAGTGACTAGAAAGCTATCGCTACCACTATAACCAGCGCTCGGGGTGTACAAGACATTGAGTCCACTGGTGGTGGCGCTGCCATGTGAAGGTGTCGAAATAACGTTAATGCTGGTGGCACTGCCGCTGATCGTAGGTGAAATCACATTGTTACTGCTATTTATCGCGACCGTGGCACTGGCGTTTGAGATTGTCGGTGCAGGAGCTTGGACCGTGATGCTAATGGTCGCAGTGCCTGAAGTTCCTCCGGGACCAGTCGCTTGAAAGCTAATGCTGTCGGCGCCGCTGTAAGACGCGAATGGCGTATAAACGATCGTAGTACCACTGACTACCGCATTGCCATGTGTCGGCGCTGCTTGAATACTGATCGACGTCACTGAGCCACTTGTGCTGGGAGTCAATACATTACTGGTGCTATTACTGAGGACAGTTTGATTCGAATTATTCGCAGTTGGTGCTGGCGGTAAAACGGTGACCACCAGAGTAGTACTGTAGTTGGACGCAGACGAAAAGAAGCTGGCGACAACATCGATATTAAAAGTATATACACCGGACGATGTTGGCGTCCCAGATAAGACCATGTTGTGACCAAAAGTTGCAGGCGGAGGCGCTGAAACCGTTGCTACGCTGATGCCTGGCGGCGTGGCGCCATTCAATGTGTAGCTGTTATCAAAGGTGCCGGTCCCAACGAAAGACTGACTAAACGATTGTCCTTGATTCATGGTGATATTAATGGTCGCACCAGAGTTCAAAGTCGTTTGCGCAAATGCGAAAGCAGGAAATATAAGCGCGATCACGGCGAGAAATCTGAAGTAACAATGGAGTAGCGAGTGGGAACGCCAGCAATCGCGATTCGTTTGCACTAAGTTGGGTTTGGTTGAATGACTCATGGCAGGACCTTTTGGATAAATGCGTTGTACATGCTCAATGAATAGCTAAATTGAAAATACAACATGAGTATTGCTTTGGATGATGAATTTTAGTCTGATCCTGTCCGCAAGCAGCATATGAATTTGCGCTTTCTTGGTCGAAAGTTGCTAGAACTGTGGCTATGCACAAAAAAAGAGACAGATTTTAATTTTCTGATGAAATTGTATTGAAACGGAAGGGCGGACATGCTTGATTCCTCTGGTTTTCTGAGGGACACTAAGAAAGTATGCTCCGCAATTAGACTTGGAAGTTGTATTCCCAGTGGCGAGGCGGTCACTTTTTGGGGTTTATTAATGCGTGTGCAATCTTTATCTGGTCTGCTGTCGATCAGCTTGTTAGTGGTAGCGTCAGTGTTGGTGTCGGGGTGTGGTGGACAAAAAGCGGATCGTGAAACTGAACTGCAGGTGCTCGGTGCACCTCCCGCGGCGCCGCTTCCATCTGCAATCTATAGCATTGCTGGACCGCGCCAGAACTATGTTGTTTCTAAGATCAGCGTTGGTTATTTGGTGACAGATGTGGTGGGAGCTCAAGGTTCAACTACGATTAAAGGGATGCAAGCCTTGCAGTTCAATGATGTGCGTGTGAATCTATTGATAGGCGATCTCGCGCAGTCGATGGCAGTCAATGATTTAAATCGAATCATTGATTTGTATATCGCCTTTTTTAATCGGGTTCCAGATGCGGATGGTTTAGCGTATTGGATAGAGCGTTCTAAGAGTGGTGCGGGAATCGATCAAATTGCCGATAGTTTTTACGATGCGGCATTGTTTTACTCTGGGCAGACAGGGTACGCCAAAGGGCAAAGCAATCAAGAATTCGTCAAGCTAATTTATAAAAACGTACTTGGACGATCGGGTACTAATGCGCCGAGCGACGCAGAAACGCAATATTGGTCAGCGCAGCTTGATAGTGGGGTGCGTCGAGGTACGCTGGTGCAGACTATGCTTAATTCGGCCCGTAGTTTCTACGCGGATCCTACATGGAATTGGGTTCCTCGATTACTTGATAACAAAGTGAAGGTAGGGAGAATATTTGCGATTGAACAGGGATTAAACTATCTAAGTCCACAGGAATCAATCCTTCGGACGATGGCAATTGCCTCTGCAGTGGAGCAAAATAGTACGCTACAGGCGGAGCGCTTAATTCCTGTTTCGAATTTGAGCACAAGTCTTGCTGGGGAACCGAATTACGATAATTTAAAGAGTGTGTGTAAGCCAGCTGCGGAGCAAAGTTGGGCAAGGGCGCATTTAGACGATGTTTATCTTTGGTACAAAGAAATTGTCGATGTTCCGGTGAGCACTACCACACCAGTTGAAAGTCATTTTGCTTCATTGTTAGTTAAGACCAAGGATCGTTTTAGTTTTGTCACCTCGCAAGCGGAAGTTGATGGTTATTTTGATACGGGAGCAGGAATAGGTTACGGATATAGTCTGTTGCGGCAAGGTACACGCTTGCGAGTGTTGTATGTGCAGCCGGGTTCTCCAGCTGAATTGGCAGGACTGCAAAGGGGCGCAAGTATTGCGCAGATTGATGGCACTTCACTCGCTCAACCCGCTAATGATATTCAATATGCAGCGCTCTATCCAAGCACAGTGCAGACGCATACATTCGATATCTTGGATCCGGGTAAGGACGTCACACGCAGAGTGTTAATGACGTCAAGCAAAATAACCCAAGTTCCAGTGTTGACCTCGAAAGTGATCGCAACGGCGAAGGGTAAGATAGGGTATATGGTGTTTAATGAGCATATTCGAACAGCCGAGCAGGCCTTGATCGATGTGGTCAATAATTTTAAACAAGAACAAATCACGGACCTTGTTCTGGATATGCGTTACAACGGCGGCGGCTATTTGTATATCGCCAATGAACTGGGGGCAATGATAGGAGGAAGTAAGACTTCGGGCCAATTATTTGAGCAACTTCAGTATAACGATAAGCATATTAGGGAAAGTGCACTTGGCATGACTTGGTTTTATGGTTATGACACATTGGCTAGATCGCTGCCTTGGCTCAATTTAAACCGTGTATTTATTTTGACCGGTAGTCGCACCTGTTCCGCCAGTGAATCCGTGATTAATAGTCTGTCGCCATTCTTGCAAGTTATCCTGATTGGTGAAAATACTTGTGGCAAGCCTTACGGATTTCTGCAAACCAATAATTGCAGTAAGGCCTACTTCGCGATTCGGTTCTCAGGCACAAATGCGCTTGGTCAGGGAGACTATGTTAATGGTTTTGCTCCGCAATGTTCAGTGGCCGATGATTTGGAGCATAACTTGGGTGATGTCAGCGAGAGTCGTTTAGCCGCGGCCTTGAAGTATTCAGAAACGGGAGTTTGTCCCGTTATCCAAGGGATGGGGCTAGCCGCACCGCCGCAAGCGACGGGCGAGCGTGATCCGTATCCATGGAGAAGTATTCGTATTTTGCAATAATTTTCTGGCCTGCTTTTTGCTGGATACAGAAAGTAAGAAAATGGCTGTAAGCAATCGAAAGTTTGTGTAGTTTATTGTTAGCGAGGTTATTCTCAAGTTCATGCAACTAGGCCCTAGTGCTATGCGAATTAATAGAATTACATGTCAGAGTTATGCGCGCAGTAGTGCAATCTGCATGGCTCGATTATTGTTTATCCTGACGTTCCCAATCGATTGTTGGGCGGATATCTATCGCTGCACCAATGCAGAAGGAAGACTAGTTACCGCAGATCGACTGATGCCTGAATGTAAAAATCGCCTGGTCAAAATTTATACGGATCGCGGACAATTCAAGTCAGAAATCAGACCTCCTTTGACTGAGCACGAAATCCGGGAGAAAGAACGTGAGCAAGAGCGTCAACGGGCGATGGAACTTGCCAATGCAGAAATGCAAAAAGAGGAACGATATCTGAGTGCGCATTATCGCAGTGAAGCCGATATCGACATCGCTCGCAAGCGCTCGATTGAAATTATTAACGGTAAGAAACGATTAGTTGAGGACCAATTAGCATCTTTAACCGGATACATCACAGAACTTCAAGGTGAACTCTCGAATTCGAAGAAGAGTACGGTCAACTTACAAATCCTTAAAGATCGTGCCGATGAAATCAACCGTTCCATCCAGAAAAATCAAGAGTTACTGAAGCTATACGCACAAGAACTCGAACGCACGAACCGAGAATACGATCAGACGCTTGATCGTTATCGGCTCGTGGTTTCTAATCGTCGACGTTAGTTGTTCTTACCAATTCCGTCGCAACAAATTTGCGCTGAAGTACGGGAGCGATAGTCTTCGATAAATTCATCGAAACTGCCTGTTTGCGTTTGCTCCATTTGAGCCTGTTCGCGCAAAGAGTCTTGTGCTAACTGCTCGAAGTAGCTAAGTACGGATGGACTAGGTGCCTGATCACGGAAGTATTGCGCCATTTGGCGGCTCTGTTGTAAAGAGAACTGCGCGTAGGAGTTGCCCGATGCCGCTATTTGTTCTAGAACACGTGCCGAAGGCGTCAATTGTGCATCGCGTAGTTTGGCAACCTGTAATTCCAAGCTGTCGACATGTTGGCTGTAATTCGCTTGTTGATCCAATAGTTGTGCCAATGGACGAATTTGCTCAATCAGTGTGAGCCCCCATTCTTGCAAGCTTATTGCTTGACCTTGGTTTTGCAATTGCAGACCAGGTTGGCGACCATATTTCACCGTATCGGCAAAGTTGCACAAATTTTCTTGCCCTTCTTGATCATTGGTGTTCGGGCTCTCGTTTAACGCACAAAATAACAGGAAGGCATCAAGGAAACGTGAGGTGCTGAGATTGATGCCGAGTGGCTCGAAAGGATCGACGTCCATACAACGCACTTCAATGTACTGTACGCCTCGGGCACACAGTGCTTCGACTGGTCGCTCACCACTTTTGATCACGCGCTTCGGCCGTATCGTGGCGTAGAATTCATTTTCGATTTGCAATACATTCGAATTGATCTGTACCCACTCTCCCTCTTTTTTAACACCAAGTTTTTCGTATGGTGGATGGGGTTTACGCACCGCTAAAGAGAGGCTACGCATGTATTCCATTAAACTATTGTACGGCGGTACCAACCCATCTTGTACATTGTTTTGATAGCCTAAATCGCTCATACGCAAACTAGTGGCGTAGGGTAGATAAAGCGTATCATCCGAAAGCGTTTCTAAATTATGTGCTCGACCGCGCAAAAAGTTTTTTGAGAGTGCAGGCGAGGCGCCAAACAGATACATTAACAGCCAGCTATAGCGATGGAAATTACGAATCAGAGCGACGTAACTTTCGGATTGATAGTCCATTTCACTGCGTGGATCTTGTTCCATCGTTTTGAGCAGTTTCCATAGATCTTCGGACAGCGAATAGTTGTAGTGAATGCCGGCGATACATTGCATGCTCTTGCCATAACGTAGTGCTAGACCCCGTCGATACACATGCTTGATCATGCCGATGTGAGAAGTACCGTACCAAGCAATCGGAATCTGTGCTTCGTCAGGCAATTCGCAGGGCATCGATTGATTCCATAACATCTCATCTTCAAACTTGGTGTAAGTATATCGATGGATGTCATCGAGCTTCTGTAGCGCGATGGCAATATCTTTCTCAGCTGGCGTGATGAATTCCAGCAGGGATTCTGAATAATCGGTCGTAATCAATGGATTCGTTAGCGCAGAACCCAAGGCCGCTGGATGCGGACTGAGTTTCAATTGACCATTCAAATTGACACGTAGGGTCTCGCGTTCTATGCCGCGAAGGCCTTGGCCCAGCAAAGGTAAAGCAGCCTGAGACTTGATCAGCTGTAGGCGCTGCTGCAGCACCTGAGAATTGGCGGTATTCAATTCAAACTTCCTTATTGTTGTGAGGCTTTATTTGCGCTAGACGCGATAGCATATCCGAAATTTCAAAATCGCATCTTGCAATCCGATTTTTGTTCTTATTGCATATCAAGAAAGCTGCATTGTCATGCGCTTGTGACGAAATTTTGCTAGGACAATTGTAATTCGCAGTGATAAGTCTTGCTCGGACGGGAAAATTTCAAGCTAACTAATCGCGCATGCTTCTATTTTCGCTGGAATGTGCTGGTATGGTTTAAGATCTCGACTTCCCCTGAAGTTAGCTTGAAGGATAGTAATGGCGTATGCATGTGGTTTGGATTTCGGCACCTCGAATTCCACAGTTGGAGTGTTTCAAAACGACCAAGTCCTCTTGGCCAAGCTTGAAGAGGATAAGGTGACTTTACCCTCAGTGATTTTCTTTAATGCCGATCTTGACGAAGTGAGTTATGGTCGTGCCGCTCTCAATGACTATCTAGAGGGCTACGAAGGGCGCTTGATGCGCTCGATGAAAAGTTTGTTAGGTACAGGATTGATTGAAGGTCACACTGAAGTGCAAGGGCGCCGCATTTCATATAAAGATTTACTGGGCCAATATATACGCGAACTTAAGCATCGTGCCGAAGCCAATATTCAACAACACTTCGATCACGCAGTGTTTGGTAGACCAGTACATTTCATCGATGACGATATCAAAGCCGATCACATAGCGGAGACCACGCTGCGAGATATTGCCTTGGCAGCTGGCTTTAAAGAGGTAAGTTTTCAGTTCGAACCGATTGCCGCGGCGCTTGATTATGAATCCCGCTTGCAGAGGGAAGAGTTGGTTTTGATTGTCGATATTGGTGGCGGTACATCGGATTTTTCTATCGTTCGTCTTTCACCGCAACGCCGCCATTTGTTGGAGCGTCAGCAAGATATCTTGAGCAACACGGGAGTACATATTGGAGGCACTGATTTTGATAAATACTTAAGTCTCGCAAAATTTATGCCGCTCTTAGGTTTGGGTGGAAAATTGCAAGGCGGTGCTGATATGCCTTCTGCAAATTATTTCAATTTAGCCACTTGGCACACGATTAATCTAGTCTATTCGCAAAAAGTCATACGTGAAATTCAAGATCTACAACATGATATTTCAGACGCATTTTTACGTGAGGCCTGTGCTCGGCTGCTGTATTTAATCGAAGAAAGAAATGGTCACTGGTTAGCAATCCAGGCGGAAGAGGCGAAGATTCGCCTCAGCAGCGAAGAATTTCTGGTGGCGAGTTTAGATCGATTGAAATGTAAAACCAGAGATGAGTCCTATCCTAGTGTCGACATCTATGATCATGAATTGCAACACGCCATTTCCCCCTTGCTTTCACAGATTTGTACGACGGTGGAATTGAGTTTGCAGCAGGCGATGGTAGACGCGGCTGCGATCAATACAGTTTACTTCACTGGCGGTGCGAGCGGTGTAAAAGGCTTGCGTCAGAAATTGGCAACACTTTTACCACAGGCCAAACAGGTTGATGGTGATATTTTTGGCAGCATCGGTTCAGGCCTTGGCTGGGAAGCGCATCGACGCTACGCCTAACTGGAGAAATTTAATCTCTTGATTTTCTAACATGGTTGTTTTTTTGCCCTCTCTAAATTGTTGCACGGCAATTTTGTTCATATATACTGAAGAAAAAATTATGTGAGTTCCACATTAAATGGGGGCGGCATGGCAGACCATCTGGACGATGATGAGATTCTGATTGAAGAAGATCTCGACTCGCAGTCTTTGGCGAACATATCCCAGCGAACCTGGAAAATCGCGATTGTTGACGATGATGAAGACGTCCATCGTGCCACCGAGTTTTCGCTACTCGACGTTAAAATTCTCAATCGACGTCTCGAATTTATTCACACGTATTCCAAAGCAGAAACACACGAGCGCTTCGCGGTCGAATCAGATATCGCAGTTGTATTGCTAGATGTGGTGATGGAAACTGAACACGCGGGTCTTGACCTCGTTTGTTTCATTCGTGATGAATTGCAATGGCGCGATACGCGTATTATTTTGCGTACCGGGCAACCCGGCTATGCACCAGAGGAAGATGCGATTCGTGACTATGATATTAATGACTATAAAACTAAAAATGAGCTGACTCGCAAGAAGTTACTCACCGCACTCACGGCGGCGATTCGGTCGTATGATCAATTGCGCACAATAGAAGCGAGTCGACGCGGTTTACATCAAATTATCACTTCGAGCGCTGCCTTTTCCATGCAAGACGGAATACAAGGATTTGCCTCCGGCGTAATCACACAAATCGCGGCTTTATGTGGTGTCCCATCAGAAGGATTACTGTGCGCACAAAGTGATGAAAGCGAACAGTACGAAGGCAATTTCCGCTACAGCGTCATCGCCTCGGCGGGGCATTATAAGAATTTGATGAATCGACCTGTTGAGGAAATCGACAACCCGATTATTCGCGACGCTTTGCGTCGTGCTTTGTCGGAAAAAACCTCACTATTCGAAGAAGACAATATGACTTTGTACTTCTCGGGACGAGGACGACGCGCGATCGCCGCTTTTATCGAATTACCGTATGCACTATCGGAAATCGATCATCAGTTGCTAGAGGTGTTTTGCGCCAACCTCGGGGTTTGTCTCGATAATCTTGGTTTGGTGAGTCAACTGAAGAATTATGCGTTCCGCGATCAGCTGTTGATGCTACCAAATCGACTGAAGTTTATTGAACAAATTGGATTGGCAATTGAATCCTCGATTGCTAACCAAATGGTGGTGCTGATTGATATCGATGATTTCGCCGAAATTAATGATGTTCTAGGCCATCGCTATGGTGATCTGTTATTGCGTTCGGTAGCGAATCGTTTGCAACAAGCATTGGGGTCCGCAGTATTTCTCGCACGTATTGGCGGTGACGTTTTTGGATTATTGGGCGATCAAAAGGCGCTGAAGCCAGAACTATTGCAGGCGCTATTCCATGATCCTTTTGTGATTGACGATACTTCGCACAATGTCTCGATGTCGATGGGAATGGTGGCACTCGACAATAATCAACAGAGTGGTGCCGACGTGTTGAAAGACGCGAGCATCGCCCTCAAACGCACGAAGGGCTTCCAACGCGGTTCTTTCACTTTATTTACGCGTGAAATGGGGGTAGAGATACGTGAACGTTCGATGCTCATGCAGCACCTGCACAAAGCTTTCGATGCTGAACGACTCTATTTAATGTATCAACCACAGATCGAGCTTGCTACGCGTCGAGTGATAGGATTTGAGGCGCTACTCAGGTGGCGTACCGATGAAGGAAAGATGATCTCGCCGACCGAATTCATACCCTTAGCAGAGCACTCTGGTTTGATTATCAGTCTAGGCGCATGGGTACTCCGCACTTCATGTTTTACGATGCGCCAGTTGCTGGATGATGGACATCAGTTAAAACGAATGGGAGTGAATGTCTCGGCAATTCAATTCCGACAGCCTGATTTTATGACATTGGTGCAGAATGCATTGCGCGATAGTGGCCTCGATCCCCATTATTTAGAACTTGAAATTACCGAAACCGTGACTATGAATGGTGCGGCGGATTTCGAAGAAACTCTGGATAAGTTAAAGAAACTTGGCGTTCAAATTGCTATTGATGATTTCGGAACAGGGTTTTCTTCGCTGAGTTATTTGGATAAGTTACCAGTTGATCGCCTTAAAATAGATCGTGCATTCGTCACTCAAATTGATAGTCAGGGCGGCCCAAGAATCGCCGAGCTTATTACTCAACTAGGTAAAAAACTCGGACTTCAAGTAATTGCGGAAGGTATTGAAACCCAAGCACACTACGACGCCTTGTTAAAAATGGAATGCGATGAAGGCCAAGGCTTCTTGATCGCTCGTCCTATGCTTGAGAGCGCAATAGGGACATGGCTGACCGAGTGGAAATGAGCCGCCTACCTCAAGATTGAGATCGATAACCAGCGTATCCCTTTGCTCTTAAATCACAAGCAGGACAATTACCGCATCCATGACCCCAGTCATGCAAGTGGCCACGTTGTCCTAAATAACAAGTGTGCGTATCTTCTCGAATAAGGTCAACCAAGGCTTGACCACCTAATTGTTCGGCGAGTTGCCATGTGCCCGCTTTATCAATCCACATCAGCGGCGTCTCTAAGCGCGTTCTGGTATCGAGTCCGAGATTGATGGCGACTTGTAAAGCTTTCATACTATCGTCTCGACAGTCTGGGTAACCAGAAAAATCGGTTTCGCACATGCCGCCAACTAGAACATTAAGATTGCGGCGATAGCCTAAAGTAGCCGCAGTTAGCATGAACATTAGGTTGCGCCCTGGGACAAAGGTATTCGGTAAGCCGTTCGCTTGCATTTGGATGGCGATATCTTCGGTCATCGCGGTTTGTGAGAGCTGAGAGATGACCCCGAGGTCTATCATGTGATCTTCACCGAGACGAGCTTGCCACTGCGGAGAAATTCCTCGAATTTTCTGCAAAATTTGGGGGCGCATTTCCAGTTCGATGGCATGCCTTTGGCCATAATGAAAACCGATCGTTTCAACGTGTGAAAAATGGCTGAGGGCCCACGCTAAACAAGTGGTCGAATCTTGCCCGCCACTAAATAAGACAAGTGCACGATTGGTATGGTCGATTGGTTTCATATAGTTTGAAATGCGTTACGTTGATTTTAATTGGAATTAAGTTTTTGGATTTTACTGATACGCTGATCCACTTTGTCGCCATTATTATCGGTGAAGCTGATGCGCACAGGGTAGTAATCTAAGCTCGGCGCTAACCATAATTCGAGATGCTGACCCAGCGCGTCAGAGGGCGGCGCTCGTAGGATATGGATGGCCTCAACATCGCCAAGCTCTGTCCTTAGCGTTGTCTTGCCGAGGATTTGGAAGCTCCAAATGTCAGCGTCATGTACACCAGCTACTGTCATTCTCCATTCGAGGCCATTGCGCAATTGTTCTCCAGCATATCTGGCGAGAGCGACAAGTTGCCAAGTCACGCTCAAGCGATCTTGCTCCCCACCTTTCAGCGGCACAGGTGGCTCGCCGCCGGAGAAAATAATTTGCTTATTGCGCTTATCGAAATTAGTTTGAGTTTGTTGACGGCGAAATCGTTTTTCGATGAAAAGCTCAGGAACTAATCCATTATCATTGACTTGGCCCGCGCTACTCGTACTTAATATTTTGCCCAACAAGCTAACACTGGTTTCAGAAGCAAGTGAGTATCTCAACTTTTCACCAGCACCGTCTAACAACCGCCATTGTATTTTGGCTTCGCCGCTGACAGGAATTCCTTTTTGGCTGGATTTTATTTTGTAAATCAGATCAGCAGATGGCGCCGGATTAACGTTGGACGCTAAGGCATTGCCTATTGTTACAACGAAGGGCAAAGTGAAGCTTAAAATGCTTAATAATTTCAGGGCATGCTTCATTGATTTCCCCGTTCCTTTTGACTGATCGCAACGACCCTTTGGTTAGTGACCGTGCCACTACTTTCAGTGTTTCGAATTTGCACTGGATACCAAGAAAGTTCAGGAGCAAGCCAGATCTCTAGTGTCGAATTATAAGAGCCCGGGCGTGGCGGACGAAGCAAGTGCACTGTACGTAGTTTGCCGCCACCTTTTGCCAGCACAGAATCAAGCTCTTCATCTTCGAGCACTTGAAAAGTGAAAATGGCGGCATCGCGACCCTCGGCGACTTGAATGTTGATCTCTTTACCTTGGCTTAATTGTTTTGGATCAGAGTTGCCAATTGAGGCCAGCTGCATTAGTACGCTGATGGCATCTTGCGCGCCATCTTCCATCGTGATCGTTTTATTCGAGGAGGAAAACAATATACTTTTTTCTTTATGATTGAAATGAATTGCGGTGCTGGCTCGATTTCTTCGTGTATCTGTACTCATGCTTGGCATGAGTCCGTTTTCTCCAATTAAGCCATCGCTAGTCAGTTGCAGTAAATTGATGGTTGTTAGAAATAGATCTACCCGAACTTCGAGTGCGATCGAATAGGAACCTGAAGTAGCGCTCCAATACAGATTACCAACGCCATGTGTTGGACTAGCGTTGACTTTCGCGTAACTGACATCGAGCGTCATATCTGCAGAAGGGGGTAATCGTAGGCTAAATTTCTCTGCTTCTTGTGTTTGAACAGGCTCATCTTTGACTTCACTTACCGGCTCTACCGAATTTGCTTCTTGAACTTCGACCTTAGTTTCCTCGTGTTTTTCTACCAAAGGATCATTTTTTTCAACACTATTATGTTGAATTGTTCGGTCTTTGTTTGCTTCCTGTTTTGGTTTGCGAGTGTTGACAGCACCGATAGGGCTAACTTGGCGCGGGCTGTCATCAGTGGTTCTTAGTTGGACACTGAGGGGTACATTTTCGATCGTATGCCTTTGGGTATGCCAAGTTTGTGTTCCTACAGATTCAAACAGAAAATAATGTAAAAGCAAGGTCGCGCACAGAAATGCGACGGTACGACCAAGACTAGGCCTAAATTTAGGGCGGTTGAGAAAAAAAGCGGCTTCCATAACCGTAGTGTAATCGTTCTGGGTTATTCTTGCGATAAGGCTTCAAGCTTTGCAGTAATGGAAAAAGCGAGCGAGGCTTGTTTTCGACTTACGCAAGGTCGGAAATAAGGATTTCGGAAAAAACTAAACGGAGGTCCATGATGCAAAATCCTTTTCAAACTGATACGGATGCAAAAGCAGCGATTAACGATCCTTTAGCATTCATCACAAAATTATGGGGCGATATGCAATTACCCGGCATGGTGACGCCGACCATATCAGTCGATGATCTAGATAAGCAGATTAAGGACTTGAAGACAGTCGAGTCATGGTTGAATGTGAACATGAATATGCTAAGGGGTACGATACAAGCCTTAGAAGTCCAGCGAGCGACGATTTCAGCCTTAAAAGCGATGGGCGAGAGCTTTGCCCATGTGAATAGTGGCAAGACGCCAGCAAAACATACAGAGACTGAACAAACGCGCGCTGAGTGGCCCATGCATCAGAATCAAGGAACTGTGAGCGAGGCACAGGCCGACCTTGAGAATGAGATGGACGATGCGGAAGATATGGAACCAGACTCAAGCTCAACAGAGGCCGCGAATAATCAAGCTGCAGATACCGCGCCGGCGGGGGATGTTGATACGAATGCGAGTGCAGGTGGTTTTAGTAATCCAGGCGCTTGGTGGAATCTTTTACAAGAACAATTTAAGCAGGCGCTCGGCAACGCATTGCAGGAAGAGCAAAGCCAAAGTCAGGAGCAAACTCGCACAAAGCGAAAAGCAAATTCGACTACAACGACAAAATCTACGAGTGCCAGAGCTGGGGTCAAGAAAAAGAGTGCATCAAGTACTGCGGTCGATGCGAAGCCAAAGACCTCAAGCAAACTCAAAAGTGCGCCAAACACAGTCGCCGCGAAAAAAACCGTAAAAACAGTAAAACCAGTCGTGCGAAAATCGACTCAGAATAAGTAGGTAAGGGACAGTAAGCAAACCTAGTTGAAGCTAGTCGATATGAACAAACCACGACTAGCTTCGGTTGAGACTTATTTCCCCAGTGCTTTTTCGATATCGGCGACTAAGGTTTTGTCATCGGGGGTGGTATTGCTGGCGTACGAAGCCAGCACTTTGCCATTGCGATCGATCAGGTATTTATAGAAATTCCATTTCGGCGTAGTGCCAGTTGCTTTAATCAGTTGTGCGTAAAATGGATTAACGTTTTCACCTTTGACTGATGATTTGGCGAACATAGGAAATTTCACACCATAAGTGTTGTAACAGAAGTCGGCAATTTCTTTACTTGAACCAGGTTCTTGTTGACCAAAGTCATTCGATGGAAATCCTAAGACCACCAGTCCTCGTTGTTGATACTTTGCGTATAAAGCTTCTAGACCTTCATATTGTTTAGTAAAACCGCAATAACTCGCTGTATTTACCACCAAAGCGACTTTACCCTTGTATTGACACAGATTTTGTGGAGCATCATCCTGTAGTCGATTAAAGCTATGTTTTAAGACCTCGGGGCAGGCTTCATTTGCCTGCGCCATAACGTTTCCGGATAAACCTATGGTCAGCATGGTAAGTAGTCCCACACATTGTTTTTTGAAAGACATAGTTGACTCCCCTGATAATGAGAGCCCTGATCTTAACGTAAAATGTTGATCTTTGCAGATCACTAAGCAGTTCACTAAGCAGTTCACCGAAACAGGTAGATGTCCCGCTATGTTGTTGATCTTTCCTTATTTTTGAATTACCGAGAAAGTTATTGTATGGCGATGTTCGAAGACAAAATATGCAGCCGCGATGAATTGTGTGAACGTGTTAAAGATTTGCCGAAGCCAGTAGTTATGACCAATGGTGTTTTTGATCTCTTGCATCGCGGTCATGTGACTTATCTGGCTCAGGCGAAAGAGCTGGGCGCTTCTTTGGTTTTAGCCGTCAACACCGATGCCTCGGTCAAACGTTTAGGTAAGGGTGAAGATAGGCCAATCAATAACTGCGAAGACAGAATGGCAGTATTGGCAGCATTGGCAGCGGTCGATTTAGTTGTCGCTTTCGATGAGGATACGGCATTACAAACGGTGACTTTGGTCAAACCCGATATCTACGTTAAGGGCGGTGATTACGATATGAACAGCATCCCTGAAGGTAAAGCCGTGTTGGCCTATGGTGGTCGAGTTGTTGCGATCGAATTTGAACATGATAGATCTACCACCAAGACCTTAGCAAAGTTGCGTTCGACGACTAGGGGTGATTGACTTAGTTGGCAACAGCCCCTAATTGAGTGTGGTAGAACCGAAGTGTTTACGTGTAAAAACGTGACAAATCCTTGGGTGTGTTAGAGGCTTCGGGTAGAATAAATTGTATCGGTACTTATTCCTCTACACGGTTTTGCGAGAGCAGGACCATCGCTAAAAAAGTCGATATGGATCAGGTCAAAGCAATGCTCGCAAGTTTGCGAGAAAATTATCTGCGCGATTTACCCGGTCATATCGATGAAATCGAGCAGATTTTATTGGAACTCGAAAGAGAAGGATTTGAGCTCAGTCTGTGTCGTGAATTGTATCGTCAGGTGCATAGCCTGAAAGAGATCGGAAGAGCGTCGT
>CALKVB010000650.1 GCA_937996605.1 uncultured Oxalobacteraceae bacterium
GAGATAGTACAAGGTGACTGGAGTTCAGACGTGTGCTCTTCCGATCTCAACGAGAGTTTCAAATGGTGCTGGACGAAATGTCAGAGATTCAAGTGTGGTTCCAACAGGTAAGTGAGGTACGTCAATCCATGTATAAGAATTTGGCAGGTTCGGTGGTGGATGTCTCGGGCAAGAGCAAGGATCACTTTCAGCGCAAGGCCTCGAACATTGAAAAGTACATGCGAAACATGATGGAAGCCATGAAAATGTGAAGTGAACAATAAAACAAATGGACCCGCTTGAATCGGAACTCGAACATTTGCTGAAGCAGATGGCTCAGGCCAAAGAGTGTCAGAGGGATGCCTTGCGTGAACGAATGGATGCTTTGGCGGTGCAGATACGACAACGGTATGTGTCGGATCCATCGCACACATCGGAGCGATTACGAGAAGTGTACGCATTGGTTACAGGAGAGGCATTGGGTCCCACGCCGAAGCAAGTGTCTCAGCCTGCTTTGTACGAAGATCCATACCAATTGTTTCCTCAACGCACGGCTTCACTGAAATGGGTCGCGTTTGAAGAACATTTGCCTTCCCAGGGAAGCAATGCTATGGAGCGTTTGAAAGCATGGATGAGTGATCCGTCGCGTGGCCAAACTTTGGAGACGCTGGGCCAAGAGTTGTGCGAGGAGTGTCAAAAAGAAGTGTTGCCAGAACTGTTTTATCGAGTTTGTGCCATGGTGATTGTGGACCTGAAACGGCAGTCGGATTTGATTCGGGTGTGGGTCCAAGAGAAAAAGATCACCGTCTTGCAGGCCAAGCGGCTATTGCACTGGATGGCCGACGCCATGAAAAAGCTGCTGCGCATGATGGATCGAGTGAAACGCGAGGGTGCCAAAGTGAAGGATGTGGAGCAAGTGTATTTGGTGACAGTTCGACTGACCAATGAGGTGCTGTTCGCATGGGTGAGCACCGACCAGTTGAAAAAGTCGGTGTTGGGAGCATGAATCCCTTGAACGAAACATCAGATTTCGAAAATGTCACTCAAAAAAATGTAGACTCTGAAAAATGAAAGAAATTGTTTGTAAAAAAGACGACCGACATGGACAGTATCCAGTCTAGGAAGAAGCACCCCAAGAAGGCAGGTAGCCGACAAAAGTGGATGGGCCACGAGATGAAGCGTCTCTACGCCAAGCTTGGCCACAAGCCTTCAAAGACCGAGAGTCGTTCGGTGATGAGACAGGCGGCCAAGAACTACCGAAAGAAGCACAAGAAGGCTGATTCCTACGACTCGCGTAAGAAGAAGTCTGCTGGTAGCAAGAAGAGCAAGAAGGGATTCTGGAGCTTTTTGGGCTTCAAGAATGCTGAAGCCTACGCGGCTGCCCAGAAGACTTCCAAGGTGGCCAAGACCTCCTCCAAGGTTGCTCAGAAGGCTTCCAAGGTGAGCAAGACTTCCAAGGTGCAGTCCAAGCGTCATCGTAAGCATCGTAAGGCCTCTGCCTACACTGCGGGTGCCTCTGCTACCGCCCAGAAAGCTTCCAAAGTGAGCAAGGCTTCAAAGGTTCAGTCCAAGCGTCATCGTAAGCATCGCAAGGCCTCTGCCTACACTGCTGGTGCCTCTGCTACCGCCCAGAAGGCTTCGAAGGTGCAGTCTAAGCGTCATCGTAAGCATCGCAAGGCCTCTGCCTACACTGCTGGTGCCCCCGCAGCTCAGAAGTTGAGCACTGTGGTCAAGGCTTCGTCCAAGGTGGCCAAGGCATCAAAGGTGCAGTCTCGCAAGAAGCGCCGAGCGGATTCGTACACCGCCAATGGTCTGAATCCTAACGCTCAAAAGTTCTCTCTGGACCAGTTGATGAAGTTCTGGTGAGCTGTGTTAGGTGCTTTTAAAATAACAAAATAAAACTTTGATTTATTTGAATCATTTGTTCAATTCGTTCTTGATCTCTTGCATGCGAAGTTTGGAAGAGGGCTGAATGTCTTCCATCCATTTGAGGAACGCTTCATCCACTTGAACACGACAGGTATGGAGCAAATAGCAGATGATGTCCAGCTGAGCATCCAAGGTGCTGTGTCGAGGGTCTGAACTCACATACCCGAAAACGCAATGACGAAGCAAGGAATTCTCGCCGCAACCGTCGGGATTCCAGCCGAGGTCGTGAACGTGGCGGATTCGCCAGAGCAGTCCCTCATCTGCGTCAAACTTGAGCCAGTGAAGGACGATCGATCGATGTTGTGAATGCCATAGCAAGGCCCAAAGAAATTTGACTTCGTCACATTCTTGAGGCAAGTCGCTGTCCAACGTTTCCACCATGTCCTCGATTTCTGCCTTGGTGTCAGGAATACACAGCAAATAGGCAAACCAAGGATAGTCTGCCTTGTGAAGAGGGGCGTCGAAGGCATCCTTGAGCTCCAGGCGAAGACTGGTTTGAAAGTGTTTCCGCAGTTCCGGAGTAGTGAAGATCAGGTCCCCGTTCACCATGGCTCGCAGCAGTGACACGTTGCGACTTTGAAACACTTTGTTCACAAACATGCTAACGTACATCTCTGGATCGTCGTCTGCATGGAAGGTTCCATCATGGACGGATCGTGGAATTTCTGGTGGCAGACTGTCAAACTTGGCAAATGCTGGAATTTGATTTCGGCTTAACGCTTTGCCGTCCACCGCTTGCAAATGTACGTCCTGGAGAAATTTGGAAGGATTTCGAGCGAGAGCATTCTTGAGCGGCTGCAAATCATACTCAAACCGATTTAACGGTCGACTGCAAGCCCAAGCAATCAGGTTGTCTGCCATGGTTCGGGTTTGGCACGCCATTAGTGTAGAAACATGTACTTTGATCGCCATTAGGGGATGTCAAGTTCAGAACGAATGGCATGTTTGATGGATTCCGGGAAGGGCATTTTGAGTACGTCGCGCCATGAGTGCGGAAACGACACTTCTTGCGAAACATGAAAACGAGAAAAGTCAGTGCATCCGGCGATCTGGCTCAAGGTTTGCTTCAAATTGGCTTGCATCGCGATCGCAATGGCCAACAACATGGACGTCACAGACACTTTCCAGAGAGGCAAGGTTCCGTTCTTCACTGGTTGTCCCTCATAGGTGTGCGTTTCAAAGTAAACTCTTGCAAAATAGGACAGTGCATCGTCATGAAAATTCCAGTCCGGATTCAACAACATAGGCAAAACATTGAACGACACGTCTCGAGCCCCTGCATTCAGCAACACTTCGTATGTCAATCCTCGTTTGAAAAAGTCAAGGCTGCGAAGATTGGAGTACAAAGCGGCGTCGAGAAGATTTGCTTTGCCCAGAGAAGCTTCTGGGAGACTCAACGATTGCGCTACAGCAGAACAAGTGATGGGTGTGCGAATTCGGTCTCCCCATAGTTCCAACAATGTTTCCACAGCCGAGCGATCCATTCGAGAAAGGCACTCCGTCAAAGTCACATCACTCAATGGGGCACGATGCAGAAACAAAAGGCGTAAAATGGCTGGAGATGTGATACTTAAAGAATCCATAGGCAGTGTTATAGTGTGAATCGGGATCCCACGCTCCACGGCTCGCTTCAATAGATTGACTGCCTTGTGTCTTACCACGTGGTGAAGACAATCTTCGTATCGTGCTTGACCATGGTCGACCAGCAAATCAAACGCTTTGGGATCGTTCAATTGGATGCACCGGCCCAAGATGTCGTCATCAACTTCGACGCGATGTTTCAATGCCAGTTCCATAAAATCATAACGCCGTTCCATACACGCCGATCGAAGCCATGCTCGTGCAATACGCATGTCACGCGTAGCAAGATCATGTTCAAGAAGCCACTGTTGGACACGACCAAAGCTTCGGCTGCAATTTGCTCCGATCCACATGTCCAAGACTGACTCTTCGTGCAAGATGATCAAGATCTCCAAATCGTCGTAAACGTACGCTACGTTTACCTTCTGTTCGTAAATCCAAGAGTGATCTTGTATCGAGCCCATGTGCCGATACCACCAACTGCTCACTTGGCGCAATCGTCTTTGGAGAATCGATCGATCTTGTCCTGGAACGGGCGGGAACAATTTAGTGAGGCAAAATCCAAATCGAATGCTGGCTTTGATCTCCGGATCAGAAACGATCTGATCTTTGACCATGGTGTACAGCGCCTGCAGCAGATCCACCTGTAATCGATACAACGCCTCTTTAAAGGACAGAGCCACCGCATCTGGGAAATGTGCGAATCGAGACAACATCCATTTTGCATCGACAAACGCGGAACATAGATAGCCTTTTGGTTTCCCTATTCTCTCGTACACATGAAAAGCACGAGAAAGCTGCTTGGAACCAAACGGAAACTCATTCAAACGTTCGATGAACTCGAGTTCGGCTTCGAAATGCTTCAACTGCTCTTCTCCAGGCTCTACGGTGTCGAGAAAGATGGTACCCAGTAGTCCTCCCGCGATTTCGGCAAGTTCTCGTGCTCGTTCCAGTGAATATCGAGGCATGACGAAAATATGAACATCAACAACGGGTGCAAAACGTGGAAAGGAATTTGGAAATTTTATTTCTATGGCTGGGACATGGCCTCGTTTAACTCTTTCCGAAATTCCAAGTATGCCTCATCCGGTTTCGTTTCGGTCAAGAATGGATGACGTAAGGCTTCTGCAATGGTAATTCGTTCCTTCTTTTCGTACCGTAACATCTTTTCCAAGAGATCCAAGGCTGGATCTTTGGCCCCCTTCTTGTGTTTTCTCACGCGTTTTAGAAATTTGCGAACGCCGTTGCGACTGACGTGAGTTGTGTTGCGCAGCATCATGTAAAAGATGATGCCTGCGGCATATTCGTCCACCCGCTTGTCATAGGAAACCACCAGTTCTTGCGAATGATTGATCGCGTCACTCATTTCGGGAGCGAAATACAAATCACGTCCTACATTGCTTTTGAATCCTGTCAGTCGATCAAAGGCCGCACAGTCGAAATCAATGATGTTCAGCTCTTCCTTGATTGGATCCCAGGTGATGTTCTGAAGGGCAATGTCTCGATGCACGACGCCACGTTCATGCATGGCGGCAATGCCTTCCAGCAGTTGTCGCATCACCTTGGCCATGAGAAATCGGTGAGGCAATACGGCATGCATAACGGGAAAATTGGCATAGCACGGAGTGACGGTGATGAATAAATCGGGCTCGACAAAGGCCCATTCCAGCAATTGGGCAACATGGGGGGCACCATTCAGTGCTTGGATGATGCGAACTTCACGGGGCACGTTTTGCACTCGGAGCGCATCATGCATATCTTGGTGAAAGGTGACGACGCAAATTTGTCCAGTTTCACGTCGACGCATAAAGTGTACTTTGCGTCCCAATTTGTTGAGCACCATTTCCAAGGGTTCGTAGCGATCGAGCACGCGCCACACCAACTGATCCACTTCACACGGGTGCTTGAGCGCATCCAACTCGAGGTCGGTAGCTGACTCAGATTCGGATGCACTATCACTGGAGTAGTACGACGAAACCTGAGATTCCGTCTCTTCCGAAGCGGTGTGAGATGCGTGGTCATCCTGTGTCACCTCTTCGCATTCCGAGTGAAGGTCTCCTTCCTTCCAATCGTCAGGGTACACGATAGGTTCGGAACCGCTTCTCCATTCAATCGGTTGGTGCTGAAATGCAATAAACTTTTTCCAACGGGCAACAATGGCAGCCATTTATTATGCACAACGTTTACAGATTACATCGAGGTGCTCGGCGTTTGAAACGCGTTGATGAACGCGATCAATTCGGCTCGAGTATTCCCGCCCACGAAGGGGTGGTCGGGCTCGACGGGTCGATTCATCAGCACATTCATGTAGTGGTTCACAACGTCGGACACTGAAAAGTCGCCATGCTCTTGAATCATGTTATCCAAAATGGTCATGAACGACGGATTCAACTGTTGGACGAGATACTCTGCGAATGAAAACCTCCACAACAAATCGACCAAGGGTCTGCATTCTGCATGTCCCTTTCCAAGGTAGAGAATGGTAATGACAGCTTCGGTAATCGACAAACGTGCCGCGTGACCTTGACCTGGTGCAATGGTCGATAGAATCTGCAGATAGGCTCGGAAGAGGATCATCAATTTAGGTTCAAACTGCAAGCGTTTTCGATGACCGTCGGCGCGGGTGAAGTGTTGCAGTATGTTTTGCCACAAGAAACCGTCGACTTGGAATTCTCCAGCGGCATGCTGTAACACGCGAGGCAGCAAAGCTTCCACCATGCTCCAGTTGCATGTTGACAGAGCAATGTACATGGGCGTGTTGTCGTCATGAAACAAAAAGTCTCGCAATCCTTCATCGTCTTTACGCTCCAGGATGAGATCCACCACGTAGCGGCTCATTTCGGGACCGTGATCTTCGTGGCAAAATCGGCAAACGATGCAAGGGCACCTGAGTTCCTCTTGATCCCAAACTTCGTCAGCATTCCATGCGGACAGGGGCTCTTCCATCATACCCTCTTGATGCATGCCGTGTTCAATACCGTCAAGGTCATCCACGAACATACGAGCAACGTCATGATTCATGCAGTCCAGAAAGGCTTTGGTGTTTTTGCCAATGAGGGCGGCGTAAAGCACCCTGAGTCCTTGAACGTCAAACGGTTCATAGGCGGACGATTCCGGATTGGCAGCCCATGCTTCGAGAAACTTTGCGCAGCCATTGACCAGGGACAGGATGGTCATGGGGTAGGTGACGACATTATAATCGACAGCTTCAAAATGGTGGGACCAAATGTAGGCCGCCATCTCGTCAAAGCGTCTGATCATATCCAGAGACACTTTACGCTTGAGTGAGCGTATGTACGCTCCAAAATGATCATCTTCCAATTTGGAAATGGAAACGAAGGCATTGCACAGGTGATCAAGGTCAGAAAGTGTCTTTCGAGCCACCAGGTCAATCGGACTGAATTTCTTTTCTTCCTCGCCAGGTGGGGGTGTCAAGTGTTGAAGAAGACGTGCCCATTCCGGTCGAAGAAGAGTTTCGAGAAGCTTTGCGGTGCCCAGATCGGCAACGGCAGCAGAGACAGCACTTGGAATGAATTCAACTCTAGGTGGCAATGGCTGCCTGCGAATGGACCCGTCTGATTCCATCAAAATCAAAACCTCTTGTTCAGGATACAAGTGACGAAAGTGGGCTGCATCGAGTGTCCATGTTTCCTTGGCTTCGTTGGTAAAGCGTTCGGCCAGAAAGCGAAACGTTGGAGTATGATGGCTCTGGCGAAACATGGCGCGATAGACGAGAAAGGCATCACGCTCGGCCCATTGTGCAGGATCTCCCATCGAGATGTGGTTCACCAGTGGATCGCACATTTTCTGAATCACCAAGGGGGAGACGCGTCTCAACACAGCTGAAACTTGTGTCAGTGTTCGAGTCTGCTCGAGAGCTGCGCGGAAAAGAATGATTGCAGACAGCTCCGCCATGAGATCGATCAATACCGTGTCTGAGTATTGCTGTAACAATGTGCCGAGATAACTCTCTTCATCCAACGATCGACATTGCAAGGCGTGTCGAAGTACAATGAGAGCGTCGCAAAACAGACCGGTATCTTCTGGTTCATCAAGCCATTGCCTTTGTGGGAGGAGGGTGATGGCATCCAAACTTTCAGTGATATCCATGCTTGAATTCATGTCGGTCGAATGGAAAAATGAGTGGCAAAATGTTTTACTTTTGGTTTCGGAAAGGTGGTACTTTTTATGTATAGAAACTCATGGCAAGCGCAGGAATGGGCGGTGAACTTTCTGTTCACCGATAAAACGTTCATCTGGTTCTCGGAACGGGATTCGGCGATAGATTTTGGTGGCATTGACCACGTGGCCGTCTCCATTGGTATGGGTGAGCTGGACGTTGAGTCGGTCTTGATCGTCGACCCAATGCCGCACGTGGAGCAACCCATTCTCCAAATACCATCGAATAATGATGCAATTGTCTTCATAGGTGGTCACGCTTTTGCATGGGCCGAAGCGTTTCTCGTCATCTTTGTGCTCAACGGCTGCTCCGTTGCAAATCAACCAATGAGAGTAGGTGACTTGATTGAAGGGAATGTTGAACAATCGTGATACCACGTCCAAAAGTTTCGAATCCAGATGGATGTGTACGCTTTTGTGCAAATAGTGACGCTGAGTATCGGGTTTGAAATAATGAAGCAGCCGAAACTTTTCCTTGGCCTTGTCAATGACGGAGATTTGCCATTCCGGACGTCTCATGGCCCGCAACAAATCCGATTGGGACGAGGATAAGGAAAGGTCTAATTCCCATAGTCCAGTCAGCGTCATTTGCGTTTCTTTTCCTTTTTGGGAGTTTTGTGTTTTCTTGGAATTTCTGTCTTCAAACGCGAACGGCGAGAGGTGTAGCTTCTTGTACCAGCGGAATGTAGGTAAGGAGCAACGGTGTCGTAAACCTGGACTGCACCGTTTATAAATCGTCTCATCTTTCCAGGTGGTGGTGCTGAACTGGTTCCGTCCGGAGGTTCATCGTGCTTGTCCTCAACGTCATGAAAGTCATCTCCATCTGAATCATTGTCCTTTTCATCATCAACTTCGTCCGACACACTGTCCTTGGCGTCGTCAATTCCACCTGGTTCAGCGTCCTTTTCATCATCATCTCCGTCCGACTCACTGTCCTTGTCGTCATCAACTCCGTCCGCCATAAACGGGTCATACGTGTTGTCTTCTGGAACGGTTGGAGAGTATGGGAAAGCTGGATTCATCTCTTGAGCCAGCACGCACAAGATGGACCATAACCATGCATCGGTGGTAAAGGCTGGTTTGTCTGCCGGATCGAGAGCGCGCCATACCAGAGTTTGTGTCTTTAGGCGAATCTCTTTGTTTTCGTCTGTCCATTCGCCGACCTTCTTTTCGTCTGGTACTTTTGAACTCGTGACTTCTTTCAAGGCAAAGTTGTAAAAATCAATCGGTTGGTTGAATTTGATAGTAGTTCTCAGCATACTCGAATAGTTTGCTGCCATTCGAATCATCAGCTTCGCATGTTTCGGATCCTCTGCCAGATCCGTCAACACGGCTGCAGAGACCAAAACCAGATTCTTGAAGAGTGAAGTGTCTCTTGCAGATCCACTCAAGACATCCTTGATGATTTTTTGCAACGCCGCTTTCACGTCTTCGCTGGTCTTTTGAACAAAAGGATACAATTGAGATACGATTTGACGTTGGTCATTGGTTCGTTCTGCATTCAGCTGCTTCAGCTTTGTCATAAGTGTTTTCGCATCATCCCATGATCGCACTGTTTGATCCTTCGATGGGGTCACGTCTCCAGTGTCATAAAGCACAGCCAAAGCTTTTCGGATGTTCTTTAGAATGTCGTACGATTCCATGCGTTTTAAACAGTCGGTCCAACTCATATCTAGTAGAGACAAATCCGGTACCAAGGTTGCGTACGTATAAAAGTTTTCCTTAAGACTGTTTAGATAGTTTTGCAGTTTCTTAAACGTTTCCGAAAACCTATCCATGGGTTTCCAATCTGCGCCCGAGCCCAACATAGTCCGATCAAAGTTTTGCCCGACAGCTTGTAACTCTTTGATCAAGCGGACCTCTTCAGGAGTCCATAAGGGTTTGGGATCGGGCACCTTTCGCAATTGATCCAGCGGTGAATCGAGAAACGCGGCCATGTCAACGGGCGCAAAGTTGGGATAGGCATCGGCCCTTCGCAAGCCGAGCATGTGATTCAATTGCGAAGGAAACACCAGTCGCAAGCCCAAGCTGCGGTATTCACGACTCCCCCGTTTCCCTTCCGGGAGCAGCACGTGACTGGCCGCCGATGATCTACGAACTACATGAATGCCCAATCGTTGCAATCGAGAAACATCATGTTGGGTGAACTCGATCCGAGGATCGATGAACAGATACATGGTTTCTTTCTTTATTAAATTTCAAATGTATTCAACACCACCGTTCGATCTTCGCTTGGATAGCCCATAGCGTTCAAGATCAAACGAGTGTCCCCGTATCTGCACACCATCGATGAATGGGAATGACCACAGAACCAATACCGAACACCACGCATCACCAATTTATCCAGAATGGGGGTTGCAAACGCCGAGTTGTATTTGGATTCCGCGTAGCGTGAATGGATCAACGATTTGGTGGGCAGGTGATGTGTGATCACCACATGTTTTTGCTCGTGGTCTTTCTCCGCCAAGGTTTTTCGTAACCACTTGAAATTGTCTACAAATTCTTCCAAGTAATCGATCCGATCGTGAAAGACTCGGCCAATGTCGCTAATGGGCACATGCTCGTCAATGGCTGAAAATAAGGGTGTACCATGAAAGGTCACGTCGCCAATGGTGACACTGGAACGGTACAAAAAATGCACTCCGTGACGACTAGAGATGCTTTTCAAGGATTCTAACGTGTCGGCAAACTTGCATTCACTTTGGTACATTTCGTGATTCCCGCAAACATAGATCACATGCTCATATTTGCTTCGAACTTCAGCCAAAAACGAGTCCAGCAGATCATCGGGACAACCAATGTCTCCCGCTAAGACCAGTGCATCCGCCTTGGGCCATTTGATGGAGGGCAAGGCCTTTCGGATTTCCAGGTGAACATCACTAATGCAAAACAGTCGACGAATCATTGCAACTGGACTTCCTCCACGGATGCCGAAATCTTGAGATCTTGGCTGGGATCTTCCGAATTAGGCAGCGCAAGACTGAGCGTACACTTGTAACCACGCGAGGTTTGAACGGTCAAAGGAGGTTCCAGAATTGCTTCTGTCACATTGTTCTCTTTGAGGATGACTCGATCTTCCACTTTGACCGGATTCATCCATTCCACTTTGACTCGTGTAAAGGCTTGGTTGCCCCATTCAGAACTCATGTTGGTCAAGAAGTTCAATCGCAAGCCTACATCCAATGGGTCCGCCAAATTCACGTAATGTTCATAGTCATCCGCCGCTTCGGCTTCACTGTAACTGTCTCTGGATGTTCCATCTGTACACTGATAAATGACCTTGCTTTGCTGTTCAGATTCCAATGTGATGCGGTAGGGAAACATGGAAAAGTTTTCATAGGGCGAATCTTGTACCTGAACGTATAGTTGAAACTTGCCCACATCGTCTTCGCCGCTCACTACTGGACATGGTTGGTCGGTGTAGTGCACAATGATCACATACAGACCGACGGCAAACACAGCAGTCACAACCAATCCAAAAGCCATCCATGACCACGAGGGCATCATCTTTCTTTTTTGTCCGAGCAAAAAAGCCATGAATGAAATCAAAGTTCCAAGTAATCTTCCTCCATACCTTCGCGACGTCTTGGACGGTGTAGTAGTGCGTATCAATCCCGAAAAACTAGTGTTGAACAACATTTTGTACGAGTATCCCACCGAGGACCAGTGCAAAGATCGGCTGGACGGCGGAGCTCTACCCAACGAAGCGGCGAAGCAAGAACTCGAGTATGGATTCAAATTGGCCACGTTAGCCTACGCCATGCCCACGTTTATGGCCCAACTGACCCATCAACTTCATTTGCCCAACACACATTTCACTACGTTTTGCGCCTCTTTAGTGGCACAACATACTGCCGAGGCCTTTCAAAACATGGACGAAATTCTGCGCGGCGAACGAAACATCATGTTGCTGCCACGCGGTCATCAAATGGCGGGTTTCATGATTCGGTCTCCCGTTCGAGTCTTTGATCAAGATTGCGTATCACAGCTGAGAATTCCCGTGCGCAAGCAAGACCTAGTCCAATGGAAGGTGCGAGGCAATGTCAATGTTTGGGTCATGCGTCGGCGTCTTCACGATCAAGCCTTTGAATGTTATGTCTTGTTTCGCGGCACTTCTAACCCGTTTGTGGCCGCGCAGCAGTACGGCTCTAAAATGCAGCAGACCCAGTTGTTTGCATGGCCAACGTTTGACTATCAAAGCAAATGTGTGATTCCTGAAGGTTCCGACACCAAGCCCTTGTTTTTACGGCATTACTTTGACATTTTAGACGATGTGACAGATGCGATTGAGCGTTGTTTGGAGATGTTGCACGTGGACGATCCGCGGTGTCAACGGATTGTTGTGGCAGGTCACTCGATGGGCGGGGCATTAACCACCGCTTACGCCTATCACTTGCATGAACACAAGCCTTCATGGTGGGACAAGGCACAATTTCGCAGTTATGCGGCACCCATGTGGTGTAATGATGCTGCCGTGCTTCAATTGGAACAATGGCTGGTCGATTCGTTGCAAAAAGACAAGTTCTATGAAGTCATCAATACCGATGATTTTGTACATATTCAAAATGTACTGCAAGGCAAAAGCATGATCCAAAAAACGGTGGATAAGGGGATGGACGAATTGTCCGTTTGGGTGTTGCCCTTGCTGAAGCAGACGGATCCTGACGATCCCTTGAAGGAGCGAGTTCGGCGAATTTTACAAGTGTATCCCGAAGTGGCGGCGGCGGTATTTTTACGCGGTTCCTTGAAAGCACAGGGCCAAGAGCCTGTCCGGGATCGAAAGCTTGCCGCCCGTGTCGGACATCGATTCGAAGAAGCAAGAGAATGGGATTCGCTTGAATTGAAAGCCACGTTTAATCATACAGTCCGGTTGTTTCATTGCGACCGAGCGGGAGATCCGCATACCGAGTTCATTGGAAAGTTTCATTCGCACTATGTGGGTATCAATGTGAATCTTTTGTGGGCTCCGACCAAGACGTATGAAGCCCAATGGTATGCTCGATTGGCTCACGATGGCTTACAAGTACAGCTTCCCGAATTGATTGTATTGGGATTGTTTGGACCGCGCGATGCACCGGCAGTTTCGGAATGGATTCAAACACAGAAATGGAAATTGCCGCTTTGTGTGAAACCTTGCGACAGCGCCCCAGAACCATCAAAGGCTCGACGGAAAGGGCGCAAAAATCGTACAACATGAACGTTGCATTGACCTTGGCGGGTGCTCAATTCGATACGTTGGTGAAAACGTTGGAGGAACGAAGTCGAGAATGGGTGGCTCCAGAGGAGCCCACAGAGGAAGCGTTGGCCTCAATGATTCGGCACAAGTTGGGTGGACCATGGATTCCCTCGTTGCGACCGGTGAATTTGTGTGACATTTGCCAATTCCAAGTCACGGTGCGCAACAGCAAAAAGTGGGTTACCAAGATTGGCAAGTTTGTATTGTATCGCAAAGGTCAAGGGTTTCAAGCACGGCTCTGCGCCAAACCATGGGACGAAAAAAAATTAGAAGGATGGACCATATCGTGTGTGTCCGAATACGTTACTCCAACGCCGTTCTCATCGGTGTGGTCCCCCAAAAGCTGGAGTCCTGCTTCACTGTGTTGAACAAATGCAACGTCTTAGCACGTGTTAAGACGTGACAATCTAACTAAAAATAGAAGCTGGTTTTCGCCGTATTGCTTGAGATGGGAAACGCATTAAAGATTTTCGGCTTGACCGCGGGCGGTGCTATTGTAGTCAAGTGTGCCATGGAGTACGACAAGTCCAGAAAAAGGGAGAAAGCAAAGCCGTTCGATCCGGCGATGAAACGCGCCTCGGAAGAAATTCGAAAAGTGTTTGAAGATGCCAGCTATGTGTGTAAAACTACAAGTAACGGGTGCGACTTGTTTTGCGCTGTGACTGACGATAAGAAGGAAGCTGCAAACCCAGGACGTGCGATTGATCATTATCATATCAAATTCACTGGCGATTCTATTGCAATCATTCGCTCGTTCAAAACGCGTTCGAAAAGCGAACAGCACCACTGTCTGGTTGGTATTGAAGTCACGAAGCGTGGTTATGTTAAGGTCACTGCAATTGAAGGCGCAGACGCAAGAGACAAACTTTTTTGCGAAGCCAATGCCGATATTATCAAAGAAGAATTGGAGATCCTCTATGTGCAACACCTCGATGACTTACTTTAGCGATTCCAATGTAAGCCTTTTCTTTAACTCTTCTCTGAACTTTGGGGCTCTTATTCGAGGTATTTCCGGATACTTTGTGTAGAAGCTATCCATATCAAAGGTGCGTTCAATGATGCTTCCGAGACGTCGGCCCCGCCCGCGAAGCACGGTTCCGTCAACCATATGGGTATCATATGAAAATTCCTCCAGCTCAACCACAACAATCTCTTGTTTGCCTTGGTTTTCGTGGTCGTACATCCATAAATCAACTCGTCCTGTCGCTTGTGGCTTGGTCTGATGCACAACTCTTTCGGGTTGACAAAACGGGCAGTCAGTTCCAACTTCAATGCACATGACTTTATTCTCCTTCAGTGCAAGCTCAGTTGATTTTTAAAAACACGAAAAACGTTAGGTTTTCTAAAAGAAAAAATCTCATGTTCAAAACCATGGATTCAACCCAAGTCTCCATAGTAAGGCATAGGTGGCGTGGTTGTTGATCCGCTCGAAAGGTTTGTTGTAGGCTTCGGTCTGCCAATTGGGATACGTTTCGTCCAGCAGTGTTTTATCGTTGGGCACAGGTATGGTTGTATCTTCGAATGGAATGAACCGCAATGGAAAGACGCGGTCCATCGAATACACTTCCTTACGCCATTCTTTGGACTTTTCAAACGTGCACTGCCCATTTGCGTCCAATGGATAGCACAGTTTCATTTGTCCTTGATCTTCTTGCATCACCACAAAGTCGATAAACGGAAAAGGAAGGAACGTTCGTGGAATGAGTTTTATGGCTCCGCCACGAGTCAACAAGTCATAACCGTGATCTCGAATGCGTGGTAGAGCAGCAAACAGTTTGGGTACGTCTTTGTGTAAGATGGCCAAATCCGTGTCGTCGTCCCATGCCGAAAACCCGCCGTGTCGTTCAGCAGCCAGCCATGTGCCGCATATCGCCCAAAATGTCATATCTAAGGATTCGAGCAGTGCTTTGGCAAAGTGGAATATGGATAGTTCTTGATCTAACACGGTTTTCTGCAAGAGTCGAGGCTGTCCTTTTGGAAAGCGAGTATTGTCGGCAATGCGATGCTCTTGGTCACCGACTTTGAAGGTACTACCCGCGGCTACTCGTTCACTGGTGTAAGGACAGTACAGGACAGGGATCATGAGCAGCAATAACAAAAACAAAACGAAGAAAAGTAGCAACCACATGTTTATTGCTGATCTATGGCAGAATTTAAGGCGTCGCATACGTCTTTACGTTGGGCGCCCACGGAAACAAACGCATATTTGTAAGCGCGGGTCAATGTTTCGCGCGTCGGGCGGACAACCGCCATCATGTCTTTGACCATTTGTAAATCACACGTCTTTGCTGCTTCGCATAACGTCTCTTCGGTGTAGCGAATCACACCACACTCGGCCAGACATTGTAGAGCATGGACCATGCGCTTTTGAATCAGTTCCATCATGGCATTCTTGTTCAAGTCCTTGAATTTGCCAATCGTAAACACAACCATGACCATTTCTTCCGACCCACTGCGGATGGCCATGTCCATGAATTTCGGAGTAAATTTAAAGTCTGGTACCCTTCTGTGAATTTCCAACAGAACTCGCGCATTCTTGGACCGAATGGCATGCTCCACCGAAGTGGGCGGTATAGGAGTGGAATCGTCCATCCATCGCAAGACTTCGAGACACCCGTCTTCACATGCCTTAAGTATGCTTTCTTCGTTAGGTCGCCAATCCACGTGCCGTTCAGCCAGGAACGAAACGATGGACATATGACCGTGTGCAAAGGCGGTTTGGAAACAGGTTTCCGACACACTACCACAACGTTGAAGCACACTCGAAAAGAAATTCAAGTCTCCCGCTTTGGCCGCACTGATGGATACCTTTTCAGGAATGGTAGCAAACAAGGACCCATCTAAAAGTCGTAACAACTCACGGGCCATGTCAAAAGATCGCTCTTCAATGGCGGTCAGCACCGGAGCAATGGTAGTGATTTTCAAAACATGCGGCACCAACAGACGAAGTAACGCCACGTTTCGTTTGGCCACGATCGTTTGTAACGCTTGCACGGGATGTTTGAACAGTCGTTTGTGGTTTCCGTATCGCCAAAGGACATAATACACAATGCGCAAATCCTGGTTTTCAATGGCCGTATCCAGAGTAGGAATGTACGTGGTGCGAATGACTTTCCGCTCGCTGTTGTAAAAGACGGCTTTGGAATCCGTCAAAAGAATGAGCATGCACAAAAGCTCGTGATCTGCACTATGTTGAATCAGGTCGTCTAAATTGGGACAAGACACTTTGGCTTCGAGTAATAGGTAGGCATGATTCCACATTTGATACTTGAGACAGTCTATCCACATGTCGGGACAAAACGAAGACGACGACAGGCGCTCCGTTAGGAACCACTCCTTGTGATGAAACCCATAGGAGCGGTCACATGCAATCGCCTCCTCCACATCGAAACACATCAATACCATGCGCCATAGTCGACTGTGAACCAAAGTCTCGAACGACCATGCAAGTTCCATGAGTCGTGATTGCTGACGCAAAAACACAAACGCGCGATCCGGGAAACACGGTTTGCGAAACCAAATAAAACATGTCGGAAGATCCGTTCCGCAGTGCTTCGCCTGCCGGGTCCTATGAAGCGTCGTTCGGAGCCCAAGAAGTGGTGGCGGCTACCACACCTCGAAGCGTGAGTGTGAGCAATGGCTCGCGGTTGGCCGATCGTTTACGTCAAGTGTCGGAAGAAGCGAAACAAAAACGCGCCAACTATTTGACAACCCGAAGATTTACGGAAATCGAAAAGTTGTTGATCAAGGCGGCCGGGGAAGGCAAGACGGAATATCGATTTCATAGTCCCTTGGAGATGGATCTGGTGGAGCTGTTACAAAAACGACACGGCATTACCTACGTGGTCGACCAAGATCGACGCACTCACATTACCTCTTATCTATGCAAGTGGTGAATGTTTTTCCAAACATGCCAAAGAAAAGGCAAATGGTCCCGGTCCCCAATTTGACATGGTGGATCTTTGGACTGGTGGTGGCCGCCGTGGTGGGTGTCACCTCATTCTTGCTCTTTCATGCCAGCGATAAAAAGTCGACGTTGGGCGGTCTTCCCACTCCAGGAACTATGCGAATCGGATTTCGCAACACGGGAGCTGTCACAAGCGCACGAGAACAAGGAATTGAAGACAAACACGTGCTGGCTGCCAGCGGTTTGAAATCGCTGCAGTATCATCTGCGGGACGTGACCATGTATGAGGACATCACAGTCTCAGGAACGGCATGGAATCCTTCCACCGATCCCACGAAGCAGTCCAAGTTGACCTTATATTCCAACGGCAACAGCGCGCAGCTGGATTACAACACGTATGGATTCACGGAAGCGTTGGCCGATACCAAGAATTACGTGGACTTGGCTGACACGAAAACCTTGACGGAACGCTTGTCCTTTGAAATCAAGCTGGATGCATCTTTGGCCGGGAAGCAACTGCAGTGGGTGGTGGTGAATTGGATGAAGCCAATCAAATTCCAAGCCGAGTTTTATGATGCAGATACCAAGACCACTCTGGTTTCCAAGACGGCGTCCAATTTCCGAAGTTTCACTTCCAGCAACTTCTCCATCATGGACACGTCCATGGAATCTGGAACCTCTCAACTCACCACCATCGTGTTGAACAATGGGGGTTTCTTCACTCGATTGGCCGAACCGTTTGTCGTGGATTTGACCAAGACCTACCGCTGCTTGTTTGCCTTCAATCCGGATGGTGTGTTGAAAGTGGCGAAAAACCCATTTATTCCACTTTCGACCACGGACAATTTCGCGTCCTTTGAGTTTCAGAAAGGCAGTGCAGGTGATTTGGCTGGCAATTACGTGTTTGTACCCATGTTACCGCTGGCACCTATCATCTATGCGGAAGGTGACAAGATTTTCAAGGAAGTCTACATTTTACACATTCTGGGGTCAGGTCTACCTGCGGTGCCCGTTTCTCCGCCTGTGCCAGATTCGGCCAAAAACTGTGACATTGTGTTGGAAGTGTACTACCGTGAATCGGCGCCTCAAAACGTTGCGGCCGCAACTGCCATCACTCGATTGACGACCACTTCGGATCTTACGTCTGGGTTTGTGCAGCCAGCGTTTCCCACGATTTTCTTCATCGAAAAAGACGCTTCCAATGGCAAGATGAACTTCCGTCCTTACAATCCTAACTACAAGTTGATTCACGGGTTGAAACGAGGTGAGAGTGGTGCATGTCAAGTGTTTATGTATGAAGGCATGGCAGGCTACTATGTGACATTGGAGAACCAAACGGGTGTTACCATTACATATGACTACCAAGGCCCACCCATTCAGGTGGCTTGAGCATTGGTCGTCTTTTTGCTAAACGCTCGCCGGATGTAGGGCCATGTGAAATACAGCACGACTAATGAAATCAAAACGGCGAGCACAATCAGCACAATCATAAGAACGTTGCTCTTGTCTTCGGCCGCTCCTTCGGCAGTGACCGAGCTGGTTGGCTCGCCCAGATCTTGCATGGTTCCATCCCCGGTAATTTGGTAGTCCGCGGTTCGCAATGTGATGGTGTCATTGTCCGAAGATTGCAAATAGTTGCGCATAATGGCCACCTGACTCTTACTAAACATCAAACTGACTTCATCCGTGCCATAATCCATGAAATTCACGGCCATGTCATTGGGGGCGAATTGAGCGCCATTCTTGCTTTCGAAGCTGTAACAGGACAACTTGGTACCCGTTCGACGATCCTTGTCACGGTTGTCATTGCGAATGTCCCATTGACCTCCGCCCAGATCGACCAATTCAGTGGAAAAATTGGGACGAATGGACTCGGGGATGTCAGGAAACGGTTTCTGACCATCACAAACCGAATCGGCAAAGATATGGGGTAAGCCCAACGCATGCCCAATCTCGTGCGCAACGGTTTTTCCTAAATTGTAACCACTAAGCGTACCTGGTTTTTCCGGGCTTCCTACAGTGGAATACAACGAATACACGATGTTTGAATTCAGTTCCGCTTGGCCAAGGATAGCGGATTTTCCAGAGTTTCCAAAGTAAATATTTAGTTTCCCGTTGACACGTCCTCCACGAGATGCAGCGTCACCGACCGGAGAAGATCCATTCAAATCACCTTTTACCGAGATATACTTAACGTATATCTTTTTCTCGTCCAACGGCAGGAAGGAAATGTTGGGATTCCCAATCAAAGGCTTCCATGGGTTGAGCGTCGTATTGG
>CALKVB010000651.1 GCA_937996605.1 uncultured Oxalobacteraceae bacterium
CTCTCGATACATCACAATTACCAGCTGGAATACCAATCATTGAAATTACTGAAAAGCTGGAAGACAGTAACGCTGAAGCGAGTCTCAAACTCAGCGATTGGCCATTGTTTTACTACGATTTGATCCACGTGGTCGCAGTTGCCAGTGGTCGCCTCTCAGCAACTAGCCTAGTTCATCTTCAAGACCATGCAAGGGTCGAGGCGGCCAACCCAACCAGCGTGGAAGAAGCTCTGCAACGCGGACAATTGATTTTACTGGCTGAGGATAACGAAACCAATCGTGAAGTATTGATGGAGCAATTACGCTTGCTTGGCTACGCCGCAGAATCGGCTGAAGATGGCGAGATAGCACTGCAAATGTGGCGCAGTGGTCGCTATGCCCTATTGCTGACTGATTGCCATATGCCCAATATGGATGGCTTCGCTTTAACGGCCGCCGTACGCGAACTTGAGGGAACTACTAAGCATACGCCTATCATTGCCATTACCGCCAATGCGATGCATGGTGAAGCCCAACGTTGCCGAGAACGAGGCATGGATGATTATTTATCTAAACCTTTACGTTTAAATGAGTTGCGATTGATGATGCAAAAGTGGTTGCCTAACGCGCATCAGTCTGCATTCGCCGCATTATCTTTTGAAGCGCCGCCTAGACAAATCAAGCCTGAACAAGATCAAGTACAGACCGCAATAGAATCGAGCACGCAATTTCCTATTTGGTCACAACACGCGCTGGCAGAGTTAATCGGCAACAATCAGAACATGCAAAAGCGTCTGCTCAGTAAATTTATCGCCAAAGGGGACGATGAAGTCGCTGCTATCGCACTTGCTATCGATGCAAATCAACACGATAAGGTCAAACTTTTAGCGCACACCATGAAATCTGCATCGCGGTCGGTCGGGGCGATGGCCTTAGGAGAGGCATGTCAAAAAATGGAAGCAGCTGGGCGCGAAAATAGGCTAGACGATGCACGACGCATACTCGTCAGTTTGCTTGACGCATATCAAGGCGCTAAATCCAAAATCAGCGAACATTTAGCAACACTATCGTGAATAATGCGCGATAGATGCGAGGTTTACCGGAACGTTGACGGCACTTTCTATTGATTATGAGCAATAAAAGGGGCATCATGAGAAGAGCAACTTCACCGACTCGACGGCCGGATGTTCACATGAAATCCGTCCCCATCAGTCACCTTTGAGTAGGAGAGCATCATGAGCACCAGCACCAAGGCAGCAGCGGAACAATCCGTTCTTATTCTCGATGATGATGAGTTCGCGCAAGAAGTCTTAATCGGCATGTTTGAAGAACTTGGCATCACTCAGGTTACGACTGCAAATGATGGTAATGATGGGCTACGCGTATTAGGCGAAATGCCTGCTGCACCAGACATTCTCATCTGCGATATTTTGATGCCAGACATGGACGGCATGAGTTTTCTGACCGAACTTGCGAAAACAAATTACAAAGGTAAGGTCGCTCTAGTGAGTGGTATTGACGGCGACATTCTCAGTATCGCTGAGAAAGTTGTACGCGATGATGGGCTCAACATTATTGGCGCTTTCCTTAAACCAATTAAACTCAGCCATCTATCGCAAATCATCGCTGCACCCGTGGCGCATTAATCGTGCAAAGACGATTGTTTAAGCAAAAGAAGACAAATTCGAAAACTTACCTTTTTAACAGAATTCATTATCAGTGACTAATTAACAATTGCTGAAATTTTAGGCAATACAATTTACATTGATTTGCATTTTTCCGCGATTTATACGCAAGTTTCACTTGTGTCATTTCGAGGTTTCAGTACACTAGAGTACAGAATATTTATCTAGTTTCAAGAGGGCAAACTCGTTGAAAGACGAGGACGCAAAGCTTCCGGCCTAAAGCATGTCAATGCAATGGTAGCGGGGTTGCCAATCAGAGTAGTCGTGCCAGCCAGCGAAAACTATTCTTATTGTTCAAGCGTCGCTCTCTCTTTTATTTGAGAGTCGTACCATGAAAACCACCCCAGCACCCATTAAGCCAAAAAAAGCGAATCTTATCGCTTTGCCGCTGCTCTTAGCAATGCTCAGTTACGTTGGTCTTGTGCTTGCGGGTGTCTTTATACTCTCGAATCTTAGCGGCTGTAGTTCTAGTGATACTAGCGCAGCGAATACAGACAAGTTAGCCGCTGCACCCGCGCCAATTTCAACGGCGAAGCTAGAATTTGATCAGGTAGTGGCCACCCCTGATTTAACTCAAATGAGCGTCAAGCCTTCCTTCCATTTAGCGCCAGTGGTTCTAGATGCACCAGTAGATGAAGCGACCAGCCGTTCAGATCACCGCGCAGCACACCAGCAAATAATTGATGCCGACAGTTTAAAATTATCTAAACGTGGCACACCTTTCGCTGAAATCGAAAAAGGCTTGCGATACCAACGTGATACCTACGCAGCGATGATACAAGCTGGCATTGCACCACCACCGACGGTCACCACGATGGTGGCAACCTACACCCCAGCACAAATTCGCGCCGCATACGGTCTACCTGCTATCCCGACTGGATCTACCTACACCGCAGCGCAAGCAGCCTCACTGGGCGCAAAACAAACCATCTACATTGTCGATGCGATGCACAACCCCAACATCGCCGCAGAACTTGCTTCGTTTAATCAACGCTTTGCTTTACCTACTTGCACCACCAAGACCATTGCTAGCAATCTTACTTTGCCTTTAGCCGCACCTAGCGCGAGCTCATGTGATTTGTCTATCGTGTATGCAAATTCAGCTGGAGCCATGACCAGCACAGCGCCAGCTTATGACTCTGGGTGGGCCACTGAAATCGCGCTTGATGTTCAATGGGCCCACGCCATCGCTCCTTTGGCGCGTATCGTCGTCATCGAAGCTCCTGATGCTAGCGTCAATAGTTTAAGTAACGCGGTGAAGTTAGCCAACGCGATGGGCCCTGGCGTGGTGTCGATGAGTTTTGGTGCGCCAGAAGGTAGTTGGGGCAGTGGTTACGACACTGTTTTCAGCGCTGCAGGCATGAGCTATTTGGCTGCAACAGGCGATGCGGGAATGGAAGTCGAATGGCCATCGGTCTCAAGCAATGTATTGGCTGTCGGTGGCACATCACTGACCTATAGCGGCACCGGAAATCGTAGCGAAATCGCGTGGAGCCAAACTGGTGGCGGCATCAGTGCGTACATCGCCACACCCAAATACCAAACCAACAGCGTACCCGGCATGGGTAGCGCACTACGTCGCACGGTTGCCGATGTGTCGTTCAATGCTAATCCATCAACCGGTCAATATGTCGCTTCTATCAATCCCGGATCGAGCTCCGTAAATTGGATCAGTGCAGGAGGAACCAGTTTAGCGACACCGCAATGGGCTGGTTTAATTGCAATCATCAATGCGCAACGTGTCGCCAACAATAAAGCAGTACTTGGCGCACCACATGCCATGTTGTACGGAAATGTTGCCAGTGTTGCTGGAAATTATGCCAGCGCCTTCCTCGATATCAATAGTGGAAGTCACGGCACTTGTGCGACCTGTTCCGCAAAAACAGGCTATGACCAAGTGACTGGGCTCGGCACTCCGAATGTAAGCAGTCTGCTCGCTCAATTGAGCGCTAGCAGCGTCGCTGCAGCGCCACCGAACATAAGCTCGGCTACACTAAGTGGCACAAGCGGTACCGCGTTAAGCTATACGGTGGCGGCGAGTAGCAGCAATCCTCTGACATTCAGCTTGTCTGGAGCACCAAGTGGTATGACTATCAGCTCTGCCGGCATTTTGACGTGGAGCATCCCTATCGTCGGTAACTATTCAGTCACAGTCACGGCCAAAGACAGCGTCACTAATCTTAGCTCACAAGCGAGCTTAACAATCAAAATTACCGCACCGATTCCACCCAGCATCACCGCCGCGAACATCAATGGTACCGTAGGTAAAGCACTCAGCTTCAATATCACTGCAAGCGGGGCAAATCCATTGAGCTATAGCCTAACCAGCTCTCCTTCTGGTATGACGATTAGCAGCAGTGGTGTCGTCACTTGGGCAACGCCCGTGCTGGGGAAATATGCAGTCACCGTCAATGTAAAAGACAGCGCGTCGGGGTTAAGTGCACAAGCAATCTACACGATCACGATTGTCAATCCACCAGCGCCTACCATCGCTGCCAGCGCCATCAGCGGTGCTGTGGGCAAAGCCTTAGCGTTTAATGTAAGTGCC
>CALKVB010000652.1 GCA_937996605.1 uncultured Oxalobacteraceae bacterium
AAGACGGACACATCGAAGAAATCGAGCACCGACACCTCCATGAAGAAGGACAACTCCTCGATGGAGAAGAAGGGCGACACCATTGAGAAGAGTGATGGTGATGCCATGATGGATGACTAATATTTACGCAAAGGTCGGTGGGGCGTTGGTTTATCAATTTTCAAGATGTGATTTAAGCTCGAATTGATTACGAAGTCCGCCCTAATTTTTTATTCATGTGTTGTACTGTTCAGTAGTTTTCGCCATGACGCAACGTGATTTATCGAATGTCGACTAATTTATTGGCTTGTGTGCAAGCTCGGTTGTTATGGTTCGTTCGCTTCACGTGAATTGGATCGTGCACTATGGTGCTAGTAAGTAGTTCGCGGTGGCCACGGTTCGATTGAATATCTTAGAATTTCTTAGACTCTACGAAGCCTTTTGATCCAATCGTATCAATTCTATTCAAGTCAAAGATATGCCAATAGTCTCTCGCGTGTCCATAGTCTGTTTGCAGTTACGATATTAAAAGCTGTGATGCAAATAAGGAAAAATATATAGGTGCGAATCTCCGGCATTATAGGAGAATGAATGGGATTTTTTTGTTCAAAAAAAAGATAACTTAAATAAAGAGCAGCACTCAATAACAGCGAGAAAAAAATGTAGAACCTCACCCTATGTGGTTTCTTTGCACCTTTAATTGAAATCGCAATGCTAATACACATAATTGCTTCCAAGCCGGTTATCCAGAAAGAGGACAACTTCGCAGGGTTTGGGAATTTTGCATGTTGATCAAATACTACATAAAATAAAATTCCAACGCTCATGACGACGCAGAAAAAATAGAAATATGCGCAGATTGTTGAAATAAACAAATGTATTCCTATTCGACCTTTTGGCAACGATTTCGGGAGCAAAAGAAATCGCCAATGAAGGTCTTTGCCGAGAATGCAAACACTAAGTGTGAAACCAAACAAGACAAAAAAATGGTGTACCGTCGTGAGACCACTCTCGCCGAAAAGTGTTAAGTCGAGTGCCAAAAATATGAGCATTAAAATAGAAATAGTCATCGAACTCAAACTCGAATTGCGAGGCAGTTTATGTAAACTAGAGTAACGATGATAGAACCCGAGCAAGGGATTGATCCTCGTCCAAAATTCAGCGCTTAAATTAAATAAGCTTATGTCCGTTTTAAATTCAGGTGGTGATCGCAAATCAATTCTTGGTGCAAACAAAATAAAAAGCAAAATCAGGATCAATAAAGCCTGTGGATACGATGAAATTTGTGATGGTTGGTTCACAACCCCTAGTTGAATAGACATAACTAAGATAAGCATAGCAACCGTCATGAACGCATAAGCGATACGAACTGGGCGTGTTGCACCTTGAAAGTACGTCAAATATCCAATGGCTAGTATCGCCGAAAAAAGTGACCAAACATCAAGATAGTCCGTTTGTTGGTTTTGAATAAACTGGATAAGGCTAATTGACCCCGCCGATACTGTTGAAACTAGCAATAAGTGTGTTGAAAGTTTACTTTGCCAAGCTCGCCATAGTGTTTGTGGCAAAACGCAATTTTGGAACAGCGACACTGCTTGAGTAAAACGCAAGCGACAAAAAAATGAAAACGCTAAAATTGAAAATGATAAGAGACCGAGATAAATGTGAAAAAAAAACTTCCAAAAAGGGCCCGGCTCAACCAAAATCAAAGTTGCGAAGAAGATGAGTAAAAAAGTACCCCATGTCCCCAAAATAAACCGAGCAGCCGTTCCGTAGATTGGAAGATGAAAACGATCCATGGCCTAATTCCAAAATGGAGGATTTAAAGCGATAAAAAGGTCATCCAGACTGTTGAGGGCGCGCGAATGGGACTCAAGAGCCATTTTTTGTTGCTTGTTAAGTTGGTTGCTCGCGATTACTTTGCTTAAATCAAAAATATGTTGATTTGGATTGCTTGAAATACACAATTGCTCAGGTATTGAACAGTCTTTTTTTTCAACAATTCGCACCTTTTCGAGAATAACTTCCCATTTACTAAATAACTGGAGGCGCCCTGATTTCATGAACGCAATATGAGAAACCACAGGCTCCAAGTCACTGAGCAGATGGCTAGATATTACGACAGTGGGTTGACGAATCGGATCGTCACGAAATCCTATAGCGTCGTTGGTAGAAAATAAGCTCTGATCTTTGTCGAACAAAGCCCCCATAAACTCTCTTCTTGTCATCGGATCAAGATGAGAAACAGGTTCATCCAGCAAAACTAATTCAGGATTATGTGACATTGCCAATATTACCGCGAGTTTTTGTTGATCACCTCCTGACAACTGAGAAACCTGTCGACGTAATGGGAGGCTTAAGCGAGTCGTTAGTTGATATGCTCGATCATCATCCCATTGAGGATAGGCTTGGCCGATGAAACGTATGTGATCCTCCACAGTCATCCACGAGAATAAATCAGGAGTTTGTGCAACAAAACCAATACGTTCACGTACAGCATCACTCATTGCTAGCGCGGGGATGCCAAACAAACGTACTTCCCCATCCTGCGGTTGTTTCAACCCTGCCATGCAACGCAAGAGTGTTGATTTCCCTGCGCCATTGGCGCCAACAATACCGACCACCGAACCACGTGGAACGTTAATATTTATGTCGCTTAAAATCGTTTTGGAGCCGTAATTTAAGAACAAATTTTCGCACACCAATATCCCATCGCCCTTTATTTGAGCGTGCGCTTTGTCTACCATAGTCACTCCAGTTCTTATTTGCCAATGACGGAAATGAGTATTATCGCATAACGTATGACAGCGTCTCAAAGTGACGGTGCCCGTTATAAGAAGCTGACAACTGAATCTCGCCTAAAGTAAATCGCATGGCTCACCTAAACTACCTCAAAAGTTTGTGGGAAAATGTTTTTATATTTGCAATTATGCCTACTTCAACACTAAAACTAGGGACATAAAAATTAATTAAATATCAAATGAACATCTATGGTAAGGATTGAGCCAACATTGAGGTTTAGACATAACTAACGTAATATCCTCTCCCTAATTTAAGAGACTTTGTAATTATGCGCAAATTTAATAGAGAATTTCTAGCTTACACAATTCTAGTTTTAACGGTCGTAACTACAGTATATTTTATTGCCTATTTTGCACTAAAGCCCGCTTCTTCTGTAAAGTTTGAGGAGGGCGACTATAGTAATTACTTTCCAAGTACTAACGTGAAGATTGCCATTTTCGGCACGAGTTGGTGCAATGCTTGTGCAGATGCTCGAGCTTATCTAAAAAGCATGCAACTAGATTTTATTGAATATGATGTTGAAAAATCAAACGAAGCTAAAGATTTCTTTGCGCAATTAAACGGGAAAGCTGTACCAGTTATCCTAATTGGCAATCTCAAAATGAATGGATTTAATGCAAGAGCAACTTCTAAAGCAATCCAAATACTCAAGCAAGAGCAATTGGTGAAGGTTGGCCAAAGCTCTCCCACAGGAAAATAATGACTTCATTAACTTCGCGTAGTTCTTAGTAATGTTGATGTTAAAGCTAGACTAAAGTATGATGAAGCGTTGTCAATTGAAAAAATGACAGCAAAAATCATTCAGGATCGTTTCTGTTTTTAATTTGTGACGTCAATCTTACGTCTATAGCTTCCTAGCTTTGTGAGAATGTTGGACACTCAAATTTATCAAAGCAGAATCTCCGTTTGGTTGTGATTTTAATATTTATCGTTCTTATTTTTTGGAGTTATGTATGGAAAATACATCATTAAAGAAAAAGCACTATCCGCCATGTTGATATTGTCTTTCCTATCGGCGAGCGCTGCGTTTGCAGTACAACAAAAAACACAGGAAGAATGTGTCGACGCTGTCAATAACTGCTATGACAATGTTTGGTGGATCCCTGACTGGGGTTGCGATGTTTTGTATAGACAATGCATGAAAAACGCAATTTAAAATAGTATTAATGCAAGCGGGAATATTCATTGATATTTCCACTTGCATGAGCAAAAAAACTAGCGACGGCGAGATGAGATGAGACTTAAAAAGTTCGAGCAATTAGTGCACAAAATGACTATTGAAAGATGGGGGGGGCTTTTATTAGTCGCGTTGCCAATCACTAACGCATTCATCTATTGGATTTATGTTGGGAAACTTGACATTGAATGGTTCCATTATTCACGCCTAATCCAGTTATATAGTCCTGAGATGACCCAGCAAATACTAAGTAAACTGCTCGAACATGGTGCCTTGTTCCATTGGGCGAAGTTATCCTTGTGGATCGTTGTATTGTGTTTTATAAAGCTTCTTTTGATTGGTATATTTTCCATTGCGTTTGCGCAATTTTTCAATTCATCAATAAAAGGCACTCGACTTTTTTTAATTAGCCTTTGGTCACAGGTCACTCTTGTTTTTGGAATGACTTTAAGTTTAGTTCGACTACTTAATGCTGAGTCGCCAATGCGGATCTATTTGAAAGATCTCGATCCAAGTTCTTGGAATAGCATACTGAAAATAAATGGAGATGGGGCCCTACAGTTTTTTACTTCGTATAATGGACCAATCGTTTTTGTTAATATCTTTATATTGGCGTATTTATTCAAGCACCAAACAAATTTGATAGAACGCGGAACCACTTCCCAAACTGGATGGGCTAAAAGCATCTCATTTGCTTTGTTGCCATATGCCATTGTTCTCGGTGTCGAGTATTGCATTTTAGGAATAGTGCTTTCAAAATAAAGCGAGATTAAATAATGAGAAAAAAATTAGTGCTATTGACATTATTTTTGACCGCAATTTTAGTAACTCTTATCATTAAAAGTAATAAAACTCCTGGTGCCGATATTCAATCAAGCAAAGTCGAACAAGGCCGAATAAAGAACTCTTTTTATACATCAGGTACTTTGGCATACCGGAATCAGGCACGACTCTCAGCCGAGCTGGTTGCGAAAGTTACCCATATTTATGTTGAAGAAGGGCAAGCCGTTGAACCTGGTCAAGAATTGATTAAACTCGATGATTCTACTGTGCGAACAGAGATTTCACAGATGGAAGCTCAAGTAGCTCGTGGCGAAATTGAGATTCG
>CALKVB010000653.1 GCA_937996605.1 uncultured Oxalobacteraceae bacterium
TTCGACGACAGGCGGCTGCGCGGCTTCTCGTGTGGCAAATCCTTGCTGAAGCGCAGCGGACATCGCTTGCAGTCCTGCGACTACCTGAGCGAGATCCTCGCGGGTGGCGTATTGTGGCTCAGGCGTGACGGGCTGCGCCGGGGTGACTGATTCCGGCTGAGGCTCGTTCGCGTTGGGCATGTCGTTCGGCAGCATCGCGTTGCTCCTTGTCTAGCTGAGTGACCGTCTGGACCATGAGATCGATGCCCTCAATCCGCCCTTGGATTTTTGAGATGCCCTCGAAGTTGGTCGCACGACGAAATTGCGGGGTGGTTTCTTGGATGGCTTGATTGCACCACAACAAAAAATCGGCCATCGCCTGCGGATTCGCCCTGAGATGTGTGACCCATAACGGTGTTGGTTGTGCCATAGAATATGGTGTACTCCAAAATGTGCGATGGTGCAAGTATTTTTGCCGAAGTAGCAACGAGTAGGCAATTATACCTCGGCTGGGTTAGGAGGTGGTGTGCCGTTGAAGGGTGGGACTGGCTGGCCGCCGCCTTCGCCGCCCATCGTGTTAGGGTCGCCAGGCATGCCGCCGCCCATGGCCATGCCTTGGAGCATCATTTGCTGGAGCTGGGCGTTTTGTTCGGCTTCCAAAATCTCCTCGCTGGTATCGACGATGAAGGTCTCAGGATCTTTGAACTGCTCAAAGGTACGAATGATGCGATCGATCAGCTCGCTCGTGGAATGGATGATTTTGAGGGCAGCCGAGCGCAGTTCTGGTGGGGTGGCAGGGTTGACTACCTGCGCCGTGAGTTGGAACATTTTCTCGTAGTAGGGCGCGAGCGTGTTAGCCAAGGTGACGGCGTTCTGGCGATCTGCGTCTTTGTTGATGGCCTGAGAGCTAGCGGTGACCAAGATGGCGATGGACTTGTCAAAGCCGGGGTCCTTCAAACACTCGATGACGAGTTCAGAGACTTGTTGACCGAGGCGTTGTTTGAGGTGTTCTTCGACAGCGAAGTCTCCGGCGCGCACTCGCTCGGCATACCGTAAGACAGCTTGACGGACGGCACCCGCTGTTCCCAATCGCACAGAATCGAATGCGGGTGTGAATCGACGATTAGCCTGCTGCAAGAGAGACATCGCAGTGACGCCAGGCGTTCTATTCCCGAAGGTTTGGTTTTGGGAGGGTTGGGTAAGTTCATTGGCGCCTGTCCTCCGTTCGGCCAGCGATGTGACCATGCCCTGGGTAGCTTCGAGTGAGGGGTAGATGTCAGAGAGCTTGAGTTCTTTGAGGGTGGTCGGGTCGGCCATTTCGAGGTTGCGGCCGGCCCAGATTGAGACGGTGCCAGATTGGATGGAGCCGTACTGAGAGGCCCACATGCGACAATTGGATAAAAAGACGTTATCGATTTGGTGATTGTGGAGCGCGGTCATCTCGAACTGGAAGGGCGACAACATCTCCATCACACCTTGCGAATAGAACTGATGCGAACGGAGCTGATAGCCCATTTTGGTGACGGGGCGTTCGTCGTAGGGCGAGTAGGAGATGCGCATGGACTTTTGGGAGGTCAGGTCATACGCAACCAGGAGGTCCTCGTCGATGCCATCCCCGTCGATGTCGTAGCGGGTGTAGATGTCATAGCACTCGTACATATCAGTGCGGCGTCGCATGTCGCCTGGCGTGCGGGCGAGGTGCTCGCGGCGGTTGGTCATCCAGTCGAGTCCAGCGCACGGAGCGCACTTGGAGATGTCCCACCCCTTCGTTTTGGCGTAGGTTTTTAGCTCGCTCTCAGTGCGGTAGAAGCGCAGGGCCAGCGTGCGACATTGCTGCACATCATAAAACACCCCACCGACGGCGAACACATCGTCAGGGAGCATGGAGATGATTTTGGGGCCGCGTTCGACGACTTTGAAGGCTTTGTGTTTTACATAGGATTCGATGAAGGGGATGTAGTAGAAACCATTACCCAATTGTGCCGTGTCAAAAATGGAATGTTCGCTGGCTGGGCGCATATCGATGTCGTGGATCAGCACATCGATCCAGGTCTGCATGGCCTTCGCTCGGTCTACGTATTCCTTATTCAGATGGCGCACGGTGATGGGCTGCGAGAGCGTATAGATGAGATCGATCATCTGGGCGTAGATGGAGTCAGTGGCGATGGCGCCGAGTGGAATCTCGATGTTGCTGGCGTTCTCGACAGGGGTGTTGCGGATAGGGGTCTCAGGCACCGCTTCGTACTGCCGCAGCAAAGTTCGCCACAGAGACTCAATGCTGGTGCGCAGGGCTTTGGCCTCGAACAGCTCGGTGGCGAGCCACTGATCGAAATTAGCGCGTTGCTCGTCAGAGATTCTGAGATCTTCGATGGCGGTGTGGAGGGTGATGTCGCGCATTAGAGAGCTGGCTTTGGTTGTGTGTTGGGGTTGATCGCGTTGGCGATGGTGGTCAGCAAAGCATAGCCATTGACGGCCACGTCAGGGTGCGCGGCGACAAATGCGGTGATTGAGGGTTCAAGCGCATTGACAAGGGCAATCATAAAAGCCGTAAGCGCGGGTAAGAATTTGGCAAAAGTTGTCATCGTGAGGGCCTCCTTTCACATCGCATCGCACTGCTCGTCGGCGAATTGGGACTTAGACGTGTTGCGACAGATACGACGAAGCCCTTTGCCCAGAATGTCTTGAAAGCGCAGAAACTCAATCGCGTGTTGCTTACTCAAACTATCGATCGCTTCCATACGTGCCCGGTTGTCGATGATGGATTGCGTCATGGTCGAGATGGCCTGAGTGAGTTTGGTTTGGTTATCGACGACAGGGGATGGGAGCCAGCCGACATTGACCGCGAAAAAAAGAAACGCTAACACGGTGACGGGGCCTAGAGTCACAATCGCCTTCACAATCGCTGGGATGTGCTGCCAGCTCATATCTCGGTCTCTTTCAGCGGGATCGAGACTTCCAGACCGTTCCATATGGTCAAGACTTTGTTGACATAAAATTGGTTGACATAGGACCCAGGATTTGTTGGCTCTCGGCGCGGGCTCCCGGCGTTATAGGCTGCAATGACATCAGACCATTGCCCGTATTTTGCCTTAAATTTTGTTACGTGTAAACATCCGTAGCGTAATCCGACGATGGGGTCGCATAGCTGAGGGAAGTATCCTTTGAAGCCGTGCTCGCGAGCGACAGCGCCCATCACTTGCATCAACCCCCAGGAGCACATCTGGCCAACGCGCTCAGTAGAAGAGAGCTGGCTGCGATCGTCGAGGAGATGGAGGTATTTGTACTGGGGCTCGTAGCGAAGCGCCCACGGGTTGAGGGAGCTTTCGACGGTGGCGATAGCCTCAATCAGCTCCCACGGTAGATCGAAGTCGCGAGCCATCAATTTTATAGTTGCGCGAAGGTCGGGCGTCGATGTGTCCATGCGTGACCTCGGGTTTTGATGATGTAATTGAGGGCCAGGAATAGATCGGAAGAGCACACGTCTGAACTCCA
>CALKVB010000654.1 GCA_937996605.1 uncultured Oxalobacteraceae bacterium
CGCAGAAGTTGCCAGCATTCGCCTAAGGGTGTTTCAAAGGTCACAGTAATGAGATGTGTTGACATGATGTCGCGACAAACCACTTCGCCATGGTGGCGGCGATGCAATTGAATTTCCGTTTGGGCGATTAAATTTTGCAGGTCGCCGCGGCTAATGTCGAGCAATTCTCCATGCTGCCTTAATACCGCATCGAGATCAGCGTCACTGACACCGAGACGAGCGCTGATTTGTAGGTCACCGGTTCGATGTAAATTTGCTTGAGGTGAGGCGACATGCGGATAACTACTTTGGTTTAGACGATGAAAGAGAACCGCAACAAAGATCAGACAAGTGGATTGGAGGGCCACCGGGGTAAGTACATAACGCCACCCAAGATCTGTGATCGACGGCCCACCCAACACAGCCAATAGTGCGATAGCGCCGCCAGGTGGGTGTAGGCTGCGTGTTGCAAACATAGTGAGAATAGCGACTGCAACGGCTGTTGCAGCAACCAGTGGATACGGTCCAAAACAAATGGTAAAGGTGACGCCGACTGCGGCAGCAATACTATTTCCGACCAAAACACACCAAGGCTGAGTCAATGGGCTTGAGGGTAAGGAAAAGATTAAGACAGCGCTAGCGCCCATCGGTGCAATTAGAAGCGGTAGTTTGTTGGTATGGCCCAATACCAGATAGCTAATCCATGTCGCCATCACTAAGCCAAGCATCGCCCCTACCGCGGCGAGCCACTTAGCCTTAGAAGAGAGCGCTGGCGCTGGGGGGAGTAATCGCTGTAATTGCGTTTGTAGACTGATGAGATAGAAACTATTTTTTTTCACGCGGTGCAGCCACTAAAAAGGAGGAAGCTATTGATTGTCAGGGGAAATATCAATGCTTTCGGTAATCCTCATGTAGCGAGACTACTTTTCTTGTTCCAGGTCAATTTTGTCAAAAATGCTGAGGTGTTTTTTTTACTTAGACCTCGTAGATATGCCAGAGTGAGCAAATGTTAGTCAAAAAATTCCCGATCAATCCTTCGCACCCAGAACGCTTATGTTGGGGCTGTGATCGTTATTGTCCGACCCAATCACTCGCCTGTGGCAACGGTGCTGACCGTACACCCCACCCAGCCGAACTCTTTGGAGAACACTGGAACGACGAGGCGCCGGTTGCAGTTGAAGAAAAATTGCTCAAAGTTACTCACAAAGTCGAACGCTAGTTTGCATCGTCGCCATCTATCAAGACATCCTTAGGGCTGTGGCCAGCGAGATTGTGGAGAGTCTTAGAATTCGCTATGATGTTTGCTCTCAATCAGAACAAACTACTATGCGATTCGTTCCTACTCCTCACGGTGAATTTAAGTTGTATTGGCAAGGTGATGTCTTTGTGGTGGAGTATTTCGATACTTGGAATGATGTTACGGCTCGTCAGCTCTTACAACAAGCATTGCCGATGTGGCAGCAACATGGCTCCCGCGATTGGGGTTTACTTTCTGATGCTCGACTGTGGACGGGCGCGACACCCGAGGCTATCGAAGCATGGTGGGTCTTTTTCGAGGCCGGCGTGCAGCACGGTATGAAAGCATTTACCGGCTTACTTTCTTCTGAACTTCATGTACGCTTGGTCGAAACCTTATCTCAACGTGCAAGTCAACTTGTTCCTTATCAACGCAGTCAAGATCTACCTTCTGCCTTTACTTGGTTGCAGCAACAAGGAATCTCGGTGAGTTGAGTGTTGCTCAGTTTTGCTAAACGTGATCTCGATGCGCGGTGCGGAGAAATCCATAGTAGTGATTGTCTCCTTCATCCACCCGCTCATGCGAAAGCTTAAAGCCGGCTTCGTCAGCAATCTGTAGGTAACGTGCACGACCGAGTGAGACTGCCTGCGCTCCGGTCAGCAGGTCGCGCCATTGATGCACTTGAGTTGGCGCTGATAATAGAAATTGACCGCTCACTTTGAGTGCTCTGACAACTTGATGAATGAGGCTAACTTGCTGCTCTTCTGGCAGTAGAAAAATCAGACCCACTGCCATGACGGCATCGAACTCTTGATCAAACCAATTTAAGCTCTGCACTTCTTTGCAGCGTAATTTCGCTGATGGAATATGGCGCTGACATGCATCAAGCAAGCTGGGAGAAGCGTCGATACCATAAATCTGAAAACCTTGTTGTGCCAATCCCAGTGCTAGCGGTTTTCCCGAACCACAACCTAGATCAAGTATGCTGCAGCCTGCGGGTAACAAGGCCGCCCAGGTTAATACCGTTGATAAGCCGATCGCGCGGCTTTCGCGATATAAGATGAATTCATCGGCATATTTTTCGTAGTTCATCGGGCTCTCACTTAATTTATTACCGCGATGATTTTCCCAATAATGTGGTCTGCTGGTAAAAAGCCCCAATATCGAGAATCCAAACTATCGTCACGATTATCTCCCATCATAAAATAATGCCCCGGCGGGACTATACAGGTAAATCCGCTCGTATCGAATTGACAGCGATCGCTGAAATTAAAGTTCCTGCCGCCGTTGATTATTTCGTTGTCTACATCTGGATAATGAAGCACGTGGTAACTGACATCACCCATCTGTTCTTCGTACATTTCGTAACGTGCGTCCGGTTCATCCAATCGTGTTTGGTTTGTGACGTCGATTCTACGAGAAATGATGGCTTGGCCATTGATGCTCAGTCGCTTATTTCGATACTCAATTCTATCTCCAGGAAGGCCGATCAGGCGCTTCAAGTAGGTTATTTCTCGCTTGTCTGGCAATTCGAAAGCAAGAATTTCTCCACGCTGCAATGTAGCACTAACGTTGGTGCGGGCTATTTGTACACCGTAGGCCCGATAGTTACCATATCCCCATTTTTGTACTAGTAGTGTTGACCTAGGTGAAATGCTAGGGCTCATTGATGCAGAGGGGTGGTGAAATAGATCCACTCCGAAGCCACGTATAAAAGCAAAAAATGTAAGTGTAGACAATACGAATAAAAGGAGTCCGTACCAACGACTGTATTTTGGACGAATGCTATCTTCAGAAAAACGTGTCGCTATTGTATAACTATGCGAACTGGCTAAAGTAATGTAGAGGAGTTGAGTGATAACCGTCATCTCAATATTGAACTGAAAAAGTTTAGCGATAATAGCAACGCAGGTGCCAAGTGCTAGATAAAAAGTCGCTAAGCGAAGTCTTCCAACATAGAGAAGCCCTAAGGGCGGGGCCACTAACGCTAGCAGAACCGCGATCCAAGGTTTCGGTTTATTTGACATAGAGAATAGCTGGTAAAGTTCGACTTATTTATAGAAATCATTTCGAGTAACGCAGTGGATTGGCAAGAAAATCTTCCTTGCGCAGTCGAAAAACAATTTTTTCAAGGTCTTTTTTGGATGCAGGATCAGCGTTGGCGCCGAGTTTCATGACCGCCTGTTGAGAGCGAAAATTGTGTGCGCCAACGACAAACACCACAGAGTCGACAAATTGAAATGCATGCTGCAGCATAAGTGCTTTTAGTTCAGCGTTATAGCGACCACCCCAATATGCGCGACTCAAAAAGGTGTAGCCAATTTCGATTTCATTGGTCTCCGCTAAATAGTTGCAGAAACGCGAAGAGCCTATCACTTGGCCCGACTCAGCATCAAGAATCAAAAACGCACCACCCGATGCGATTCCCTCATTAAAAAATTGACGGAACACGGGTTCTTGATAGCGGTCGTTGGCAGGGTGTTGCTCCCAAATGAGTGGATCTGCGGCGACAGCAAATAGGCGCGTAAAATCGTCTGGCTGCAGAGGTTGAAGTTTGATCAAATTTCCGTACAGCGTCGGTTGTAAATTTTGCATAAGTAGTAAGGAAAAGCGAATTAAAGGTCTTTGTTAATTAGTATTTTGCGACGCACAGTATCGGTGTCCTTGTGTCGATGCGCGGGCGTATTTTGCCACGTGTGTTTAGCATCGTCGCTCACTTTCATAGTGACCAAACAGTGCGTTGCACATTTTGTGAATTCAGCCCATTTTCATTAACCAGCAACTCTTTCTTGTAAACCTCGGACGAGATAAAAGGAACAGCCTGATGTATTTGAGCGGGTTTGCAAATCGTTCCTATACCAAGCAGAAACCATTATTACCGAGGATGGTGTACCACACAGAATAGACAGCATTGCATTTGGTGAGGTCGGTGGCAAACAGGGTTTGAGTGCAGAGTGGTAGGTGGCGAGGAAGGCGCTGCAGGGAATGATCCACTGCAGCGTCACGCGATCATCAGTTATTTATGACTCACAATTGTGCATTGGCGTAGTTCGCATTTCGCCATTAAGACGCGACCATCTGAACATTGCATCTTGTAGAGCTCTTGCGTACCTTTAGGACTGACCAAACCTGCTCCTTTGTTATTGGTGCAAGACTGCTCTTTCGCCAATCGTTCAACTGTTACCGAAGATACCCCAAGCGCAAATTCGATTAGTTGAATGTTCGGGATAGCAGAAGCAGATGGAGCGTTGGTGACCGTGGTAATTTGATTGCTTGGCATATTCGCTCTGGTCATGCTGTTGTCCATTTGGGATGCCGCATTGACTGGGGTTGCCGCTTCGCTCATCGCAGGCGTCGCGCTTGGGCTAGTGTTCGCCGAGTTCGCGGTGATGGGGGTGACAGCAATACTTGAATTGGTAACCGCCTGAGTTACGGCTGTGCTGGACTCCGGCTGCGGATTGGCATCGATTGCTTTCGCCGTTCCACTTGGTGGTTTGCTGCTACATTTTCCTGATTTAGCCATCTCAAGTTTCGACACATCTTGTTTGCCAGTTTCAACCGAGACTGGCTCTAGCCCCGCACCTCCAACCACCAAACCCATCTTAATGTATTGGCGGAAGAAATGATTCTTATCACTTTCAAGCGTGACATCGAGTACGTTTGGCGAAAACTCGGATTCGGTCGCTAATTGATAGGACTTCCCACCCGCCACTTCTTTATAAAAAAAGGTATCGGTAGCCGACTCACCAATACAGTTGCCATCTATCCATAAATCCCGTTTCAGTGCTGCACCGAGAAAACCGTTGCGATAGATGTAAATGCCAGCATTCCCTTTTCTTGGCGCATTAAATTCCTTAGCTTTTGCAGACTCAGCTTTTGGCGCCATTTCTACAGAAGCGCATCCGGATAAAATTAATGCAGCAACAAGTGTAGTGGGAGTGATGAATTTCATCTATTACCTCGATTCGTGGTGGTATTTTCAATTAAAGATTCGCGAGGCGAATCTTTGTTTCTCAATCTTCGATACTTCAAACAGTGTTGTATTCAGGAGTCCAATTCGGGTGACACATCAGCGTAGTTAGTCGGTACATAGCATGTACTTGGTGACTTACCATTTAGTTGATCAAGCTCTTATCGCTGCTAGCTTCTGTTCACCGCTGAATTCAGCGTTAAAGGTGTCAAGCTCGACAACTAAAGATGTAATTTTACGACAAGCCGCCTCAAACAGAGCGTTTTTTTTGACCAGTGAAAACCGAATGTGGTCTTTTGAGGCGCGAGACAGACAAATGTGTATTCGACTCGGCTAGTGACAGACAGAAACTTGGCGTTACAGGCGTAATTCGATGGTCAGCGGTGTTTAGATATTGCATATATGGAAAGTGATGTGGGCGTGAGCGGATTTGTTGCCGTAAATTTTGTTTTCTTGGGGAGGGCTAACCCTGTTTTTTTCTCAAACACCGTCTATGCTTTACTGATCATGCTACAGAGTTTTGGGGTGTAGGTTCAGTTGACATCGCACCAACAAATCGGCAAGAGCGGAGGGAGAGATATGAACTATTTACGACTAGTTTCGATAGGAGTCGCTTGCCTTGCTCTACTATCTGCTTGCGGCGGTGACTCGAAGGATCAAACCCACACCTTGAGCACGCCGCTCTCTGCGCCACCTGCACCTGCACCAATCATCAAAACTTTTAGTGGCCCGCGCGACAATTACACAGTGTTAAAAACGGCCACTGGATTTGCCGTCACTGAGAAATTAAATACCAAAACAACGACCATGGTGAGTGCGACAGATGTACTCAAGTTCAGCGACAAAACGATCAATTTGCATATAGGCGAAAAGGCTCAATCCATCAGCGCAAATGAGTTACGTGATTTATTAGATTTGTATATCGCCTTTTTCAATCGGGTACCTGATGCAGATGGTTTGGCATATTGGATTGATCAGTACAAAGCCGGTATGAGTTTGGAAAATATTTCGCAAAGTTTCTATGCCGCGGCACAAGTCTATTCGGCACAAACCGGCTACACCGCAAACATGACGAATGCCGATTTTGTGAGATTGATCTACAAAAATGTTTTGGGCAGAACAGGCGCTTACGCCCCTCCTGAAGCTGACGTCCAATATTGGGCGAGTAATCTGCAAAAAGGGACTACACGCGGATCTTTGGTCAGTACAATGCTAGTCTCGGCTCGTAGTTTTACGAATGATGCAACTTGGGGCTGGGTACCGACCCTATTGAATAACAAAGTTGAGCTCGGCAAGTATTTCGCGGTGCAGCAGGGCATCAACTATGCGACACCCGAAGAGTCTATTAGCAAGACGATGGCGATTGTTGCTGCCATCAGTGCGACCGATACTTCAACCGCCAAATCCTTAATCGGTGTGAGTGACCAATATTTCGATTTATTCGAAGCTTCACGAGTCGCGACAGTTGCAGATATTAAGCCAAGCACAGTTAGCTATGGGACTTCAAGCACTGGCGCTGCACAGTCTCAAATAAAAAGTGGAACGGTATCCCTCTCAGGTTCTAAAGAGAAAGATGGATCTACAGAAATTGTATTAGATTCGGGTAGCTCTAATATTCGTCTGCAAAGTAATGCGGCGAACACGATGAGTGTTTTGACTGATAGCGAAACTGGTATCAAGATCATCTCTGAGACTGGCCCAAAAGGCACGGTCATACGATCTTACGACAAAACACAAAAATATTTGTCTGGCGTTTTCATAGAAATTAAATCGAGTACTCAACGTTACCAGTGGCAGCTTAAAGCGGATGGCAGTACCGATCCCTCTAATCTCATCAACGGCAAAGTGTTCACGCCTTCAGATCCTTTTAAACCTGCACCACCTCAATCGCAAGAAAGCGCTTGGAGCAATTTTGCACCTGCACCCTCAAGTTCTTGCTATGAGTTTATTCGCGGGATTACCGGTAGCGGTTCAGATGCGGCCAGCGACATCGGCGATGCTTTAGATGATGCGGGCGACCCCACCAGTAAGAGAGTGGGACGCGCTGCGCAATATCTCTCGTCTCTATGGAAGCGCATCCCCCAACTATGCCAAGACGCACCGAACCAGACAACCGATGCAGAATTTCAACGCGAAACAGTGATTGAAGCTATACATGCGATCGATGAGGGTAAGCTAGGCGACCTTGCCGGAAAATACCTGACTTACAAAGATTACTTGGAACAGCTGAAAGAAAAAGCGAGTCAACTACGCACAGCCATTAATCAGCTACCTGAATCAATACGAAAAATCACCGGTGCCGCGAGCAGTAGTTCTACTCCGGTGAGTAGCACTGTCTTCAGCAAAGATTTGAATGCTAGTTTAAACACCTCGAGCCAAGTGGCAACGCCAGCCAAAGTGTATATCGGCGGGTCAGTTTCTTGTGTGAATGGGGTGTCTAAAGCAGGCAGTTTTTTCATGATCAATAACTGTGGTTACACGATCAAATTGGGCTGGTGTTTTGCAGGAAGTACAGGGGGATGTTCGGTGAGAACCTACTTAACGCTATTAACCGCAGGCCAGTCTTATAGCATTACCAATTCAGCGAACAATTATCTTTGGTATGCTGCCTGTCAATCCACATATTCAGGAAAAGATGTGTACCTCAATGATGGTGGCGGAACCTATTACTATTGTTCTTATTTGTCGCATTGAGCATCGCTTTGTTGTCGCGAAATTAGCTACTATTTTCTTATATACAAATGTGCGTGCATTTCCGTTAGAGCGACTAATCTTGCTCAAGAATACGCCGATCACGAACTAGCAAACGTGTTTAATACTAGGCTTGTTTAGAAACGGTTGATCGCATGGGATTGAGTGAGGTTTTTCTAGCCTCGAAGTTTGCGAATGCGTCGCGCAAATCAGTGCTGCACTTTACTCGGTAAGTAGCTTAGTTTTGGGCACTACGTTTTAGGCTAAGACTTCGCTAAGCAATAGCCAAAATTCGTTTCCAAATGCACGTGACTTGGGGGCAAATTTATCCCTGCTCGATTTCCACATTTCTCCATCGAATTGCAAGCACGACGATTGATGATGTCGCCATGATTTCGAAGACGCTAAAGAAGATGTAGTAATACGAAGGTCCAACAAAGAGCGTACCAATTTGCACCGCCGTCGTGATGGCGCCGGCGGCGATATTGGCCCATCGATTAATGCGATATGGTAGCAATCGAGACAGAAGCACCATAGAGATAGAAATTTCCATCAAAACACCTGCGGCAAACAGGAAGGCTTGGTCTAGCTTCATGCCGTTCACAGAACCCGCTAAGTATTGATTTAGTAAGCCGGGATCCATCAGTGAAAGAACGTCGCAATACAGATAATTGAGGACCGCAAAAATCCAAATTGTTGAAAGCAAGGATTTTTTATCCATGTGCTGCTCCATGTTAGGGTGGATAAGAGAAATGACTAAGCTCGTCTTGCAAGCGATAATCAACACTATTCTTGGGTACAGCAAACTGCGCAGTGTATTTACCTACTAAAAAGCGAGCGCTGATGGTAACACCCATATTGCCTGCGTTCATTATGGACCGTAAAGAGAATCGAGTAAATCTAAAGAAATGAAGTCACGACGCTGAACTTTCTTTGCGCCTAAAAATTTAACTAGCTTCAAATCGACGACTCTCTGCAATGATGGCGTTTGCGATCTCTGGCGGTGGCGTTGCTTTGTCTAGAGTGAGAAATACGGAGTGTACTTTAATCGCAAGAACTGCCACAGTAAGTGGTTCGCTAGGAGCGCGGCCACCGGGAAAGGCTGCGGCATTATGTTTGATAAAGTGTGCCGCGCGTTTGATTGCCTTGAACTTGGCTTCACTTTCGGGCGTCGAGAACGAAAATTTCCATACCTCGACTCTTTCATTGATGCGCGCATTCCATTTCCCCTCGATTCGCAAATCAGCAGCCGCCAAGACACGACAATCAAAACTGCGGCAAGTTGAAGGGCGATCAAGATAGATACCGCAGTTTCCCTCTTTTAGCATTGGACAGAGGCCATTCTCAAGATAACCCATCACAGCATGGCCACTTTGCATTCCAGGCGCGATTTGCAAAAATTGTTTAGGAATAACCGATAGCGCAGCACGATCGGATGGGATTACATGAATGAAACGTCCCGCGCTACAACAACCGCGACAGTCGCCGCAGGGAACATCAACTGCTTTGGACGACTTGAAAGAAAGGAGTATATCGTTGAGCCAGAGATCAAAGTCTCCCGCACCGATGTGCAGTGAATCATTCATGTTAAATCAAAAAAGTAGTGATACAGCGAAGTCTAATGAGCACACAAAAAAAAGTGGCAAAGTCATCAGAATATGCAGCATGCCTAGCTGCGTGAGTAAACCAGTACATGCGAATAAAATCCGACGCCCGCGAGTGTGCCGCAGTTTAAGTGACAAATGCAAGTAATTTGCGACATGTTTGATCAACGAAACCGTTTATTTGTGGGTGTGTTTAGTTTTGCAACCATATGCTGAAGTGAGTTTGCTCACTGAGGTGAGTATCCAGAGTATTTCGCTGCCTTGGAGTGTTCGCAAATAGCTAATGCGCTTGTTATTTCGGTCGCGGTAGCAACAAGCTTGTGTGTGCATTGACCCCATGATGGCAATGGAACTTTAATATGAGATTAAGTTGATAAGCGAGCGTTCAGTCTGCATCCATGACGACTTTTACATTCTTCGCTAGAGTCTTGAATCGTTCCCCGTTCGCTTGCACCACTGTGATGGTGAGGTGTCCAGTCTTACTCGTATTTATATCTCTTACCGTTCCAGATTTACCTTGATGGGTACCGCCGATGACGGTGCAGGTATCGCCATCGTTGATGATAAGTTTGGTCTCTGTTTTCATACTCCGCTCCATATGTACGACTGCCATAATACTCGTCTCCTTGTGCTATGGATGTGAATATTGCAGTGCAAATGCTTTAGGATCAATCACTAAGTGTTGAGGTCGTTGAAAACTCGTCATCACAGTGGATGGGTATAAGCACAATTCGTGTTATTTTTTGAAAAACAAGCTTACTGAAGACAATGCTAATGACAATTGTTGATACGTTTGATTGCGGCGTAAACCTAAGGGTGCTTAACCGCTATAGAACTGGCATCCCACTTTTTTGACCAGTGATTTTTCCCCAGCAGCAGCGGATAGGAAAAGGCAATAAGTTGCGTTGTTCTCGGTTTCTGTTTCAATAATGAGGTCGAGCTTACCATCTTTATCGAGGTCGCCCGCCCACACCAGTGAGGCACCTAAACGAACTTCCTCTAAGGTCGTGCTAAGTACGCTGTTATAAAGCGTAATCTTGCCGGATTTGTTCATCGTGAGCCCATATTCCATACCTTTGTAGTTCATTTTGATGGTGCCAGGATCGTCTCTAAATAAGCGTCTTCGCTCGCCAGAAAACTTCATATTTGGCGTGTCGACTTTCCCTGGCGTAAGGCTACGCTCGTGCAATAGCGCAATGGCCTTGTCATAGTTCGATGTCACCACTTGATTCTCAATGCTGACCTTGGTTGGCATCAATTCCCAACGCCCATCTTTGGCAACCAGCGCCAGCCAGCCGTATGCTGGAAAAGTAAACTTATCAAGATCTTCATCCTGGAATTTTCCAGGTATCAGAATCGAAAATGCAGTACCTATATCTTGGGCAATTGCGCAAGTCAGCGTAGAGATAAGAACCACGTTGGTGATCATCAATTTACGCATGTGTGAGATTGGTATTAGAAGTTGCATATGAACTCGAAGGATTGTGAACATGAGTGCTGATACTTATTCGGTTTTTGCTGCGTTGGTGGAAGTTGTCTGTTTAATTCGCAATGTGCCATAGGGTGGTTGATTGAGG
>CALKVB010000655.1 GCA_937996605.1 uncultured Oxalobacteraceae bacterium
CGTAATTGCTTTGCCAGAGGGGGCGATTGTCAAGTCAGTACAAATGACAGTTCTTGAGAAGGGCGAATTGCGTGCTAAGCAAAATTTAAGTTTGTAATTGATCGCTAAAATTTTGTAGGCTTCATGTTCTCTTCTAGACTTAGGCGTCCTAGTTAAACACTGTCAATATTCTAAATGTAAAAGAGGAGTTTGCATGTTTAAGGCTAAGAATAAAAGTACCATCGATAGTTTGATCGGTGCTTCTACGAATATCGAAGGTGATATTCACTTTAAAGGTGGCTTGCGTATAGATGGACGTGTTAAAGGCAATGTAATTGCCGAAGCAGGTTCGGCTAGTATTCTGGTCATTTCTGAACAGGCAGTGATTGACGGTGAGGTACGTGCAGGTCATGTTGTTGTCAATGGTGTTATTAATGGCCCTGTGATCTCTACTGAGTTGATCGAATTGCAAAGTAAGGCGCGTATTTCGGGTGATGTTCACTATAAGGCCTTAGAAATGATGAATGGCGCCTTGGTTTCAGGAAAGCTTGCGCATGATCAAGTTGCTGAGCCTGTTTTGAAATTGGCTGCTTCCAACTAGTTCGTCGAATACGGTCTATAATACGGTTCTGAACCGAACTATTGCAGGAGTACATCATGAATGCTGTTACCGATATGCCATCCCCAATTATCTTTACTGACAGTGCTGCAGCGAAAGTTGCACAACTGATTGAAGAAGAAGGCAACCCAGATTTGAAACTCCGTGTATTTGTGCAAGGCGGTGGTTGCTCTGGTTTTCAATATGGTTTTACTTTCGATGAAGTGACGAACGAAGACGACACTATCATGGATAAAAATGGTGTGCAGTTATTGATCGATGCCATGAGTTACCAATATTTGGTTGGCGCAGAAATCGACTATAAGGATGATCTTGAAGGTGCACAGTTTGTCATCAAGAATCCAAATGCACAGTCCACTTGCGGTTGCGGTTCTTCATTCTCGGTATAAATACCCAGCAATCGAGGTAATCGAGATACAACAAAAAAAGACGCTGCGGCGTCTTTTTTTTATGCAAATTTTATTTGTGACGCACAACTTGATTGGCAACAGTTACACTCATTATCAAACATGGCTACGTCGTCAGAAATTCTTGTTGCCCACAGCCTAAGAATGAATTCTGATTGAGCAAATGAGACTTGCGAGACTTGAAGATGGATAGTGGCAAACGAGTTGACCCGATCGCAGTGGTGAAGGCGCTAAAGCGTATTTTGCCGCCGCATTGTATTTTGTCGGACGCCGAGGATACACGTCCTTATGAATGTGATTCTCTGACGACCTACCGCCAGCTACCGATGATTGTTGCTCTGCCCGAAAACGAAGAGCAGATTATTGGCATCTTACAGGTATGTAGACAGTTTCAACTTCCTGTCGTGCCACGCGGCGCAGGTACAGGATTATCCGGTGGTGCGATGCCGGTAGCAAATGGCTTGGTGTTGTCGACCGCAAAGTTGAACCGATTGATTCGCTTAGACCCTATCGCGAGAGTCGCGGTGGTGCAGCCGGGTGTTCGTAATCTCGCCATTTCCGATGCGGCAGCGCATGCTGGCCTCTATTATGCCCCAGACCCTTCCTCGCAATTGGCGTGCACAATCGGTGGCAATCTGGCCGAAAACGCCGGTGGTGTGCATTGCTTGAAGTATGGACTAACAGTTCATAATGTTTTGCGTGCGCGTGTGGTCACCATTGATGGTGAGATCTTAGAGTTAGGTGGAGAGTGTTTAGATTCCCCTGGTTTAGATTTACTGTCTCTATTCATTGGCTCCGAGGGCATGCTGGGGATAGTGACGGAGATTAGCGTCAAATTGATACCGAAGGCGGCCACAGCGCAAGTCATCTTGGCTTCTTTTGACGATATCCAGAAAGCCGGTAATGCGGTGGCTGCCATTATCGCGCATGGCATTATTCCTGCAGCCTTAGAAATGATGGACCAGACTTCAGTGCGTATGGTCGAACCTTTTGTGCATGCTGGCTATGACTTGAACGCAAAAGCGATTTTATTGTGCGAGGCCGATGGCAGCATGGAAGAAGTTGCTGAAGAAATCGCGCGTATGAGTCAGGTACTCAATGACGCTGGAGCAAGTGCCTTGCGGATTTCTTTCAGTGAGCAAGAACGCCTCAAGTTTTGGTCTGGTCGTAAGAATGCGTTTCCCGCAGCTGGCAGGTTATCACCAGATTATTACTGCGTCGACGGTACTATTCCACGCAAACACTTGGCGCAAGTTTTACTCGCAATTGGCGAAATGGAAAAGAAATACGGTTTAGTTTGTGCCAACGTATTTCATGCGGGCGATGGTAACTTGCACCCTTTGATTTTGTTCGATGCTAATCAAGCGGGTTCCTTCGAAAAGGCGGAGGCATTTGGCGCTGCCATATTAGAATTATGTGTTGAACTCGGTGGCAGCATCACAGGCGAACATGGCGTCGGCGTGGAAAAACTCAATTCAATGTGTGTGCAATTTAATACTGCTGAGCTTGACACGTTGTTTGCCGTAAAAGCTGCATTTGATCCCTTGTCTTTATTAAACCCAGGAAAAGGAATCCCCAGTTTGCAGCGCTGTGCAGAATATGGACAGATGCGGGTCTCACAAGGGCAACTTAAGTTTCCTCACCTTGAACGCTTTTAAGGAAGCTGCGGAATATGGCGAAGAGCAAAGCTAAGAAGTCTGATCAGAGTAAATTACGGCACAAATCAAAAGGCGAATTACCGCACGAGTCACCATGCGAATCGCAACATAAGTCCCAGGACAATCGAGTGGCGTTGCAAGCAACCGTAGTTGTCACGAAAGATGCTTTGAGCGAAGTGGTGGAGCAGTATCAAGCGCAGATTCGCCATGCAATTGAAAGTAAGCATAAGCTCAAAATTGTTGGCGGAAATACGAAGTCTTGGTATGGCAATGTATATCGTCAACCCGAAGCGGAAACGATGCAAACGACGCTTTATCAAGGCGTGATTGAATATGAACCGTCAGAATTATATATTCGTGTTAGAGCTGGAACCCCTTTGTACGAGGTGAAGCAGATATTGGAACAGCACGGACAAATGTTTGCTTTCGAACCACCGAGTTTCGGTGAGAATGCTACTATCGGCGGTATGATCGCGGCAGGCTTATCAGGCCCGCGTCGCGCATACGCCGCAGCGATCAAGGATCATGTGCTTGGGGTGACGATGCTCAATGGTCGCGCCGAGTTGTTGCGTTTCGGATCAAAGGTAATTAAGAACGTCGCTGGCTATGATGTTTCGCGTTTGATGGTAGGTGCGTTCGGTAGTCTCGGTTTGCTCTTAGACGTGACACTCAAGGTCGTTCCGAAGCCGCAAACAGAGTCGAGCTTGGTATTTGCCATGTCTGAAGTCGATGCTTTACAAAAGTTGAATCAATGGGCGGGTTTGCCTCTGCCAATTTCCGCGAGCTGCTATCACGCTGGTCGTTTGACGGTGCGCTTGTCAGGTGCTGCCGCCGCAGTACGAGCCGCTGAACGGAATTTGGGGGGTCAAGTCATACTTGATAATGCAGCGTTTTGGGGGAGCGTACGTGAACAGCAGCATCACTTTTTTGTTCCAGATCCTGATCTCTGTTTATGGCGTCTTTCATTGCCTTCTGCTGCTCCTGCCTTGGCTTTGCGGGGCAAAAGTTTAGTGGAGTGGAGTGGTGCACAACGTTGGTTGTGGAGCCATGAGGAGCTTTCGACAGTGCGAGAGACTGCACGAAAATTGGGCGGGCATGCCTCTATGTTCCGCTATGCTACTTCTAATGATGAAGTCTTCGCGCGATTATCTCCCGCAATCGCCAAGATAGAAGAGGGGCTGCGCTTCGCTTTCGATCCCCATGCTGTGTTTCAACTGAAGCGTACAGCGAGCTCACAATTGGGTTGATTTGATTATGCAAACACAAATTCTTCCTGCTTTAAAAGAAACCATTGCTGGTGCCGAGGCCGATGCGATCTTACGTCAGTGCGTGCATTGCGGCATGTGCAATGCGACTTGCCCAACCTATCAATTGCTCGGCGATGAACTTGATGGTCCCCGTGGACGGATCTATTTGATCAAACAAGTTTTGGAAGGGAAGACGGCGACGAGCAAAACACAAATGCATCTGGATCGTTGTTTGAGTTGTCGCAGCTGCGAAACGACTTGTCCCTCGGGCGTGCAATACCATCGTCTTTTAGAAATTGGTCGCGATTTGGTTGAGCAACAAGTGGGGCGTGGCCTCGTCAGTAAGTTGCAGCGCTCGCTCATGAAACAGGGCTTGAGTAATCCGCGTTTGTTTCAATTGGCGCTCAACATCGGTAGGCAAACAAAACCTGTTTTGCCTAAGACTGTGGCACAGAAAATTCCTGCTCACCCATCTGACGAATTATTGACCGTGGTTTCGACTAGTCATGAAAAAAAAGTATTGGTGTTAGCTGGTTGTGTGCAGCCAGGATTAGCACCGGAAATTAATGCTGCTGCAATGCGAGTGCTAGATGCTTGTGGTGTGCAAACCATAGTGGCAGAACAAGCCGCTTGTTGTGGTGCCATCGCACTCCATCTCAGCGATGTCGAACGTGCTCGTGAACAAGCACGACACAATATTGACGCTTGGTGGCCTTGGCTAGAACAAGGTGTAGAAGCGATCTTAATGACAGCATCGGGATGCGGCTTGATGGTGAAAGAGTATGATCAGCTCTTGCGCGAAGACGCCAGCTATGCCGAGAAAGCAAAACAGATTTCACAGAAGACCTTGGATTTGTCGCAGTACCTAGCAAGGTTTCGTACCCAACTCATCGCGCTATGTGGTGGCAAAATAGATCAAAAAATCACTTGGCATGCGCCATGTACACTGCAACATGGTATGAGGGCTGGTGATGTTGTGGCAGATTTGTTGCGTGATCTCGGCGCCGAGGTAAAAACATGTTCACAAGCGCATTTATGCTGTGGCTCGGCTGGCACCTATTCGATTACCCAAGCATCGATTTCATCGCAGCTACGCGATCAAAAAGTACGCGATCTCGAACAGTGCGGTGGCGATAGAATTGTATCCGCGAACATGGCTTGCCAATTGCATTTACAAAGCGCTACAGCCACTCCTGTACAGCATTGGATCATGTTGATTGATGAGGTTTTGCGAGCTTCTTAGCAATCGACATCGTCAATAAGTTTGCACGATGAAACACCTTTGAACACCTTTAAACACCTGCACCACATAAAAAAATCGCCAAACTCGAGAGAGGATGGCGATTCAAAGTGTGAATAGACGCGGTCGCGTAGCCTGCGTTTATCACACCCCAAAACTCGATTTGAGTGAGCCGAGCGACGGCAAGAGGTCGAACACTAAGCTCAGAGGTGCCTCGCTTAGAAGCGGTAGCCGAAACCGACGCCTACTAACAATGGATCTACTTTTACAGCACTAATTTTTGCACCGCTCAGTTTTACATCGCTACGAATCTGTACTTTTTTCACATCGATGTTGAATGACCAGTTTTTGTCGATTTTAAAGTCAACGCCGGCTTGCAAAGACAAACCAAAGCTATTGCTTTCCAAACCGCCTTTGCCGCCTAACAAATTCACTGCAGAGATATTGGTGTAGTTCACACCTGCGCCAAGGTAAGGATTGACATCAGCTGTTGGCGCGAAGTGGTATTGCAAAGACAAAGTTGGTGGCAAGTGTTTGAATGTACCAATGTTAGCCCCGTCCAAATACACTGTGTGTTTTTGCGGGTAAGTTAGAACCAACTCTGCAGCGATGTTTGGTGTAAGGAAGTAAGAAGCGTCAAATTCAGGAATTGTTTTTTTGCTGACTGTGATACGGTCTGCTGCGCCAACGCCACCGACTGGGTCAGAGCTATTTGCTGGGCTGATGTTCACTGCGCGACCACGCAACAACCATGTACCTTCTTGTGCCATCGCTTGTGTGCTGATAGTGCCGATTGCAGCCAAAGAGAGAGCGATTACGATCTTTTTCATTTTGTATTTCCTTTGTGTTGAACGACTTAATGTTTAAAACGGATACGCAAATTTGATGAATGCAGTGTAGTTGCGCACCGCAGCATTCGTTTTGAGCTAGATCAAGAGTTGAGGGGTGTTGTTGCATACCTGTGCTCTTTGGTTTGCGTTATCTCAAAGGAATTCATAGGACAAGAAAAAAGCCGCGAAAGATCGCGGCTTGGATGCTTGAAACAAAATCAGATTTGTCGTTACTAGCTTTCCGACATTTGAAGGCTACAGCTTTTTCACGACCACGCAACCGATAGAATATCCAGCGCCAAAGGAGCAGATCACGCCTACCGCATCTTTGTTTAAATCGTCTTGATGCTTGTGGAAGGCGATGATGGAACCTGCTGACGAGGTATTCGCGTAGGTATCGAGAATAGTCGGTGATTCTTCTGGCGTAGCATCACGGCCCAAGATCAAGCGTGCAATCAGCAAATTCATATTCAAATTTGCTTGATGCAACCAGAAGCGTTGAATGGTGTCGATGCCTAAGCCTGCTGCTTGTACGGTGTTAGTGATGGTTTCTGCTGCCATTGGACACACTTCTTTAAATACTTTGCGTCCTTGTTGACGGAACAGCTTGTCGGGTGCGCCGATGCCGCTTTCATCAGTACGATTTAAGAAACCAAAATTATTGCGAATATTATTGGAAAACTGCGTTTTCAACTTCATGCCGAGGATGGCGAATTGATGTTTCGATGTCGCCAGGTCAGCGCGTTCTATAACGATCGCTGTGCAGGCATCGCCGAAAATAAAGTGACTATCACGATCGCGCCAATTCAGATGGCCGCTGGTGATCTCAGGATTGACCACTAAAACTGCACGAGCCTGACCGCTTTGAATCGCGCTCATGGCTGCTTGGATACCAAAGGTCGCTGACGAGCAAGCTACGTTCATATCGTAAGCATATCCATCGATACCAAGGGCATGTTGAATCTCGACTGCCATTGCAGGGTAGCCCCGCTGCATGTTGGACGCGGCACAAATGACAGCATCAATATCTGCTGCGGTCTTGCCGGCGCGCTCTAATGCTTGCTTGGAAGCGGCAACGGCCATCTCGCACATGATCGATGGTTCATCGTCGCTACGCTCTGGAATACGCGGCACCATACGGTTCACATCAAGCACACCATCTTTATTCATGACGTAGCGTGACTTAATACCAGAGGCTTTTTCGACAAATGCTACACTCGACGGCTCTAAGGCCGTGATTTCGCCGTTAGCAATCGCTGCGGCATTGGCACTATTGAACTGTTCAACGTAAGCATTAAAGCTCGCGATCAGTTCTTCATTTGAAATAGACTGTTCTGGCGTGTACAAACCTGTGCCGCTGATGACGACTTGATTCATCTGGAATTCCTCGGTGGAGAGATAATTGATCAGGAAAGCTTATCATTGCGAAAGGAATTTGCGTTTAAATTCCTTCACGTAAATCAACCACTTTCTGTAGGTGACTTCTTTTGGCCACACTTAGCACCACAATTCTACACAATTGCCAGATCTGGCAAGTGATTCGAACAGAAGTTAGAGGGGTTTTTCAAACTACCAATCCTACTATCGATCATACCGCCAAATACCGTCCAGGCCGATGATTCAGCATAATCGCTAAATTCAAGACAATTGCACCGAGGACAGAAGCGATCATCGCGATCGGGCTCACCACAAAGTAAGACGCCAGCACAATGCCAATATCCATGCCCATTTGTAGTTTTCCCGCGCGAATCCCATGTTTGTCTTGTAAGTAGAGCGTCAGGATATTGATGCCACCTAGGCTTGCTTGATGCCGAAACAAAACTATAAAACCCACACCCATCAAAGAGCCGCCAATGATGGCGACGTAAAAAGGAGTGATGCTGCTAAGGTGAATCATCTGTGGATGTAAGCTAGAAAAAGCCGAGACTAAGCCCACTGAACAGAAAGTTTTGAGCGTGAATTTCCAACCCATGCGCTGCCAAGCAAACCAATAGAAGGGTAGGTTAATGATGAAAAATACAATGCCAAAGCTAATACCACTGGCATAGTGAATCAGAAACGCTAAACCTGCGGTGCCGCCTGTAAATAGGCCCGCTTGTTTGAACATCGCTACCCCTAAAGAAACTAAGAGCGTACCAGTTAAAATTGCCAGTACATCTTCCAGCAAATTATGGGGAACAGCCTTGGGAATGGCGGGCATAGCAGTGCTCATGGCGTGAGTTGAGGCGCGAACTAAGAATAAGTGCGCATTGTAGTTCTAAGCGGAAAAAGGATCGAGTGCTCGAGCTGTCTTTCGTCGTAAGCCTTGATGTTGCTCAATCGATCGATATCCATTTGCTGTGCGATACGCGTTTCGGACCTGAGTCAATGAGGTAAATACACACTCCTTGTGTTGCGCATAAAAAAATCCCCGCCGAATCGATGCGCAATTGGCGAGGGGAATGTTAATCTAGATAAGTTCTCGACTAGCCCTTTAAGCTCTTGATTTGATCTTCTGCATCACTACGCATTTTTTTCGGTAACTCTGGACGGAAACCCAGCGACTTTTCGTAGTTCGCCAGGGCCTTTGCCTTATCACCTGTAGCCTGCTGTGCTTTGGCTAGGCGGTAGAAGCTGGCTGCTGAGGCATCAATAGCGATGGCTTTTTCAAGGTCGGAAATATTCATATTTTTCAATGCCCTTAATTTTTC
>CALKVB010000656.1 GCA_937996605.1 uncultured Oxalobacteraceae bacterium
TGGGTCGTGGTGTGGCAAAGAATGAAAAGTTAGGTTTTGAATGGACAGTCAAAGCGGTCGATAGTGGTGAAAAACAAGCATTGAACAATTTGGCTTATTTATACGAGCGCGGAACCGGCGTCAAAAAGGATACGAAGAAAGCCTTAGAGTACTATGAAAGAGGTGCAATTGCGGATGAGCCTGTGGCTTTGCGTAATGCCGGTATGAGCTATCTAACAGGTCAGTTTGGCGTCACAGATCTTGAAAAAGGCTATGCATATTTGAAGAAAAGTGCGGATAAATCCTATGTGCGTGCCCAGTATGACTTGGGCTTAATCGCTGAGAAGGCGCTGTACAAGCAACCCAAAGAATTGGACAAGGCGGCACAGTGGTATGGAATGGCGATGAAGCAGGGCAGTAAAGATGCCGAGAAGCGTTTGCAGAGCATGTGTAAGCTTAAACAATATGCGGCATGTTCACAGAAAACGGAATGAGTGCGCAAACTGCATTTTCGATGAATTAAAAAACAGGAGTGCTGAGATGAAGTATTGGTTAATGAAGTCAGAGCCTGATGAGGTCAGCATTGATGATGCGATTCGTATGGGAGCTGCACCTTGGTTTGGAGTCAGAAACTACCAAGCGCGAAATTTTATGCGTGACCAAATGCAGATCGGTGATGGCGTATTATTTTACCACTCTAGTTGTGCCGAACCTGGGATCGCCGGTTTCGCGGAAGTCGCGAGTACGCCATACCCGGACGAAACTCAATTTGATGCGAAGAGTAAATACTTTGATCCTAAAGCGACGAGAGAAAATCCGCGTTGGATGTTAGTCGATGTGAAAGGTGTTCGCAAAACGAGGTTGTTGCGTCTGACAGAAATGAGCACACTTCCCCAACTCGAAACGATGGTGGTGTTGCAAAAAGGCAGTCGGCTTTCTATTACTCCTGTGACCACAGAGGAATGGAAAGCCGTTGTTAAATTGTTGGCTTAGTTTGACTTTAGTGTTGACCAGAATACTGTTTTCGCAATAGGTTTTTTTGCACTTTACCCATAGTGTTGCGTGGTAGTTCGGTCACAATGTAGACTTGCTTAGGCACTTTGAAATTGGCAATAGAAGACTTCAAACGTTGAACTAGACTAGCACCGTCGAGTGTACCTGGCTGTTTCAACACCACCACAGCGCAGACAGCTTCTCCGAAGTCGGCGTGGGGAATGCCAATCAACGCTGATTCATCGACCTCAGGCATATCGTCGATGATCGTTTCTATTTCTTTCGGATACACGTTGTAGCCGCCAGAGATGATCAAATCTTTGCTACGCCCGACTATGCTGAGATATCCATCTTCATCAAATTTGCCGACATCGCCTGTCCGGAAATAGCCATCTGCGGTAAATTCTTCGGCTGTCTTTTCAGGCATTTGCCAATAGCCTTGGAAGACGTTAGGGCCACTCACTTCTATGTTTCCAATTTCACCTTGATCACAGACTTCGCCATCCTCGTTGACGACGCGGACGGAAATACCTTCGAGCGCAATCCCAACAGTGCCTGCTTTGCGTTGACCATGATAGGGGTTGGATGTCAGCATGGTCGTCTCGCTCATGCCATAGCGCTCTAAGATCGTATGGCCTGTTCGTTCGGCGAAGCTATGAAAAGTCTCGGCAAGAAGGGGGGCTGAACCAGAAATGAAGAGGCGCATCGATTGGCACAGCTCACGATTCAAACCTGGTTCTTGCAATAATCGTACATAGTAGGTTGGAACCCCCATCATCACCGTTGCACGTGGCAATTCGTGAACGACTTGTTTTGCATCGAACTTGCCTAAAAAAATCATACGAGCGCCACTCATCAGCACGGCATGTGAGGCGACAAAAAGACCGTGCACATGAAATAGTGGCAGGGCATGAATCAAGACATCTTCAGCATTCCAGGCCCACGCACGATGCAACACTTCAGCGTTGGAATATAAATTGCCGTGACTAAGCATCGCACCTTTGCTGCGTCCTGTGGTGCCCGAGGTGTACAAGATTGCCGCGAGCTCATTCGGTTCGCGATGCACAGTTTCAAATACATCGGACATTGGTATCGCGCGCTCTAACAAGCTGCCACGATTGACGCCTTCTTCGGGGGCATCTAAGGTAAATACATACTTGGTATCTGACTGAAATGCGATTTGCGATACCCAGCCGAAATGTTGAGGCGCGCAAACCACGACCTCTGGCTTGGCGTCTTCAATGAAATACTGAACTTCTTGACGCTGGTAGGCAGTGTTCAATGGTAAGAATACATAACCAGCACGTAGCGTCGCAAGGTAAAGAATCAAGGCTTCTGGAGACTTCTCCACTTGTACAGCAATTCTAGCGCCAGCACTGAGATTGAGGCTACTCAACAGATTCGCTATTTTGGCAGAGGCTCGTTCTATGTCACGATAGGAATAGTAACGCTGGCCCAATGTTTCGATACAGCAGCGAGATTGGTCGGACGGAAAGCGTTGTGCAAATTGCGCGTAGAGGTTGGCGTTCATGTCAGTTTTGTTGAGATAGATTCGGCTTATTTACCTGTAAACTCGGGAACTTTCTTAGCGAGGAATCCAAGCACACCTTCTTGATAATCTCGCGTATTCAAGAACGAGAAGGCTTCTAGTTGTTCTTCATCATTTAAGCGTTCTGGTACGAAACTTAGACGGCGAATGAATTTTTTATTTAGGCGTGCCGCTAATGGGGCACCTTGTGCAATACGTTGTGCCGTTTCTAAGGCCTCGGTATGAACGTCATCAGAAAGTCGGTGTACTAATCCTTTTTGCTTGGCTTCGATAGCATTCAAGATGCGGCCCTCGAGCAAAATCTCAAGCGCGGTCGCACGACCAACTAAGCCTAACAAACTCTGCAATTCTTTGGGAGCAAGCGGGAAACCGAGTTTGTTGATCGGGATGCCAAAACGCGATGCGGGATCCGCAATCCGAATATCGCTAGAGATCGCAATTTCTAAACCACCTCCAACGCACACACCTTGAATCGCGGCGACTACAGGATGTTGACATTCACTGATGGCTTTGAGTGCAGCCGCTACT
>CALKVB010000657.1 GCA_937996605.1 uncultured Oxalobacteraceae bacterium
CATTAAACCAGCATCTTGTGGTGTCACTTCAAGCGCAATGTTTTGTTCCTGCGCTCGCAAAGAGAACTTGTTCATTACATCTTGCGCCAGCTCGGCGATTGCTATCGGTTCTAGTCTAAGCGTTTCGATACCACCTTCCAAGCGTGCCAACTCTACCAATTGATCGACTAAATCATTAAGCTGTTTTGCATTTCTTAAGGCAATTTCTATATAAGGATGACCAGGTTCACTGGTATGTTGTAAGACCCAAGTTTCGAGGTAACCCCGAAGTGACGCCAAGGGTGTTTTGAGATCATGGGTAATATGCGACAGCAAGTCACGTCTGAGCTTCTCTTCGTTTTCGATTCGATGAAATTGCGCCGCCAACGATAGCAATAGCTCTTCAAAACTATTCTGCAATTGACGCACTTCGCTACTTGCCCAAACAGTTTGTGGCGGTAATATCGTTGATGTACTTTGTCTAAATTGTTGTTGGCGTATCCGATTCATCGCCTCATTTAATTTCCGCACTGGATTGGCCAACTGTGCGAAGACGATCAACATCACCATCGCGACAACGCCTAAGCTCACCAAAGCATAAACTAGAGCTTGATTACCCATCGCATTCCACAACAAATTATGCTCCGCCGCTGCCAACTGTTGGCTATGTAAAATGACGTAAAGATACCCGGTAATCGCACCACGCGCATCCTTAATAGGTGCGACGGAGAATATTTTTTTGTGTTGGGGATCTCGGGGGTCGTCACCATATAATGGCGACGTTGGTAGTCTATCCTTACTTTGTAAAAATTGTTGTATAGGTTCCAACGATATCTTCTTTAGTTTTACCACCTTCGGGTCCGCTGAAAACATCAAAATTTCACCGAATTTATCTACCGTATAAATCTCATAAGCTGGCCCAAGTAACATCAAACTATGAAAGGTATTGGCAAGACTAAGTTGATCGATCCTTCCACTCTTAAGTAATGCATTGTCCTCAATCATATTGTGCGCCAAGGATCGGTGTAAGGACTGCTGGACTTGATTACTGTAAGTCTCGTTATTACTGTTCGCCAACTTCAACAACAAGCCGCCCGCAAAAAGAAATAACACGATCATCAATACAGCAAGGCGACCAAAAAGCGATCGAATCATAAGTCCTCCGACATGAATTTATAACCTACACCCCACACTGTCCTTACATAGCGTGGCTCTGCGGCATTGACTTCGATCTTGTTCCGTAAGCGATTGATATGTGAATTGACGGTATGCTCATAGGCTTCGTGGTGATAGCCCCAAATATCATTGAGCAATTGACTACGATTGAATACTTTTCCTGGTTGCTGCGCTAAGTAGAGCAAAAGGTCGAATTCTGTTGAAGTGAGGTCTACGCACAGCCATTGATCACGCGCTTCTCGCAGCACCTGACGCCGCTCGATATCGATTTGCAATCCATCGAAATGAAGGCGTGTTCTATTTTCTACTGCAGGCCGATTCAAAGCCCCTCGCCGCAGCAAGGCTTTTACCCGCGCTTGCAGTTCTAACACGCTAAATGGCTTTGCTAAGTAGTCGTCGGCACCGCTTTCCAAGCCATCAACGCGCTCTAACTCGCTGGTACGAGCCGTCAGCATTAAGATCGGAATAGTATTTGACCCGCGTCTTAGGTGTCGACAAAAATCGAGACCATCACCGTCAGGTAATCCAAGGTCGAGTATCATTAAATCGCAATGTCGCTGCTCTAAAATAGATTTCGCTTGACTGAGATTGGCACTTGATACAACGGAGTATCCCAGCATTTCAATATTGATACGAACGAGATTGGCAATATCAACTTGATCTTCGACGACAATAATATTCATAAGTTTCCAACGAAAAAAAACGCCCTCAGCAAGACCAAAGTGATATGCGATTAATAGCTTTAGTCGTATTACCCATCGAATCCTTACAAATGCACTAAAACGAACGTATTTCTTGGGATTGAAAAACGTTCGTTTAGTTTCGTTTAGTTTCGTTTCGTTTCGTCAAAAAATTACCTGACTACAACAAAGGCACAGGTTCAATATCTATTGAATGCGCTTGATCGTGACACGAGCAACAGGGTTATCCCAGCGCTGTGCTTGGGTTAACGCTGAACTAGGCAGTCCATCATCTTTACTCACTATCCCAGGGTGAATATGGATCACACTATTGATATCATCTCGCATTGAATTAAATGCTTCACGTTTGCCGCCGGAATTCGCTGTGGCTGGTCCAGGCACCGTATCTGCACTCTCGGTATTTAATTCCGTTCCAGCATCGTAACCAAGCAAATCGATCGTACGGCTCGCGTTGACAGCTAAATCACCAATTGCTTCTCCACTCAAACCGGTAAATCCATCATTGGTATTACCTAACATCACAGCGAAGGACAAACGAGCAGACGAAAGGCTCGATAAGGGTACGGTCAAATTTACTTTGACCAAATTATCGGCACCTGGAAGCAAAGGTGCTGCAGGCCCAGCCACCGAAGTGATGACCGATTTCGAATCGTTCACCAGTGCGGTGAGTGGCGCAGTATTACCGGCCTCTGCAATATTTTCGAGTGCCACGCTCGCCACTTCACCCACTTTGAATACCTGAAATGTGTCGTTATGGACCACTGCCAGTAACGGCGACAAAGGTTGGCCCGCCGTGACATTGACCAAACTCACTTCGTACATCGCAGTCGTCGGTGTTTCGACTGGAGTCACCACCATTGCGCTCTTAGAATCGCCACCGCAGGCGCTGAGCAATACTGCGCTAAGCAAAGCAATTCCACTTAAAGCAAATTGAGAAGAAAGCAAACGCTGCTCCACCGCGGCATTCAAGGGATTGATGTATCGTGATATCGTCTTTTTGATCATGGCAATTCCTTATTTCACCGTCAGCACAACACGAGCCACTGGATTGAGCCAACGATAAACTGTATTATCGAGAGCACTCGCACCACCGGCTGCGCTTCCCAAAATGCCACGATGAATGTGTACATATCCTTCTTTGGTTGCATTCGTAAAACCGGTGGCGTTTGGATTAATATCGGCACTCAACTTGCCTGTCGCATCGTTTAAAAACGGCGGAAAGATCATGCCAGGTTGATTGATGCCGCCCGCAGCTGCTTTCTTTTCATCATTAGCCTCAGTTCCAGAGTCATAAGCCTTTACTTCGTAGACATAAGTACCTGGTGTAGTAGGAATATCGATCGCATTTAAGGCAATAAAGCCATCGTTGGTTGGTACTAACATCGCCAAAATACTCAGTTGCGTGTTACTCGTACCCGCACCACCAAGTAAAGTTGCTGGCAAACTGGTCGCGCCGGGTTTTAATGGCCCGTTATTCGGATTAACAGACTTAGTTGAGCCGGTTGGCAAAATCGCCTGCATAGGATCGATATTTCCGCCTTCTGCAATATTCTGTAACTCCACACTCGCGGCTGTACCCAGGGTGAAAGATTTAAAACTGGCTGGATGTGCCGTTACCAACATCGGCGTGATCCAAGTCGCTCGCGTCAAATTCGTGACTGAAACGGTGAGTTCAGATGCTTGAGCTAGCGAAGAAAAGCCTAAAGCAGATGCAGCGAATACGAGGCCAGTCGCAAAAGAGCGGCGGAGTGTAAATTGTTTTTTAAGTGTCATATCATTCTCATTCATCAATAGCAAAGCGGAAGTCTGTTTAAAAAAACTGATTGCCTTCACAAAGTATTGATCTATCGTCGGCGACGCGATCTAAGCTACTTGGTTTCTGGTAGAAGCATCATATGAACTATTGCCAACGAGTTCATCCCGAAGAAATGGAGAGTTTCTAACGAATTGATCACAGCCAATCAAGTTTGCACTTAGGGGAAATTGAACGAAGCAAACTGCTCAGCGACGATCAGCAAATGAGTAGAAAAAGGCGAAGTGAGGAATCGACACAATAGACACAACAAAGTGCTCAAGGCGATATTTACTGGGTGAGATTTATTGCATTCATATTTTTTCGGGGAATAACTTGACGAATGGTTGAATACTTAGTTGTCGCATTTCATTTTTTGTCGATTTCGTTTTTGCTAAAGAGTTCGCTCAAGAAACATCACTGCATCATTGTTAGCGGACAAGATCTATCACTTTAATTCTATGATTACCCTTACTCATCGTTCACTGCTGCGAGAAGAACTCTCGTACAATCGTGATCAACTTCAACCATGATGAAATCTAATCCTATGGAAATGAGAATCGCCAACGCAAGCGACATTGATGGTGTCATCCGCTTACAACAGCAATATCATATTAGTTCGATAAAAGAAGCTGAACGTTCGCAGGGTTTTGTGACAACTGCTTTCACGAAACAACAATTGAACGACCTGATCGAGCAAGAAAATGGCTTGTTCGTTGCTACAGATAATGGCGAAATCGTTGCCTACCTCATGACCGCATCATGGAATTATTGGTCTTCATGGCCCGTACAGGCTCATATGATGTCTATTCTCGAACATTATGTCCTCGATGACTCTCCCATCACGCTCGATAACTCCTACCAATATGGACCAATCTGTATCGCCAGTGCTTATCGTGGCGGCGGCTTGCTAAGAGCATTCTTTGACTTTGCGTTACGAACTATGGCTGCACGCTATCCAATTCTTGTCACCTTCGTCAATAAAATCAATCTTCGTTCGATGGCGGCGCATGTCGACAAACTTGGACTCAAAGAACTCGGTGAGTTTGAGGTAAATGGTAATCGCTACGCTTGGCTGGGATGTTTCACAGATGCGCGCGCTCATTCACAAAAATCTTAGCCACGGCAGCCCGCCCCCTAAGGTGAGATAAAAGGCATTGTTA
>CALKVB010000658.1 GCA_937996605.1 uncultured Oxalobacteraceae bacterium
GTTCTTCGCTTTTGTACTATTCGTGCTGCTGTACTTGGCTGGCAAGCGGTCCCAGTCAGCCGTTAGCATCACATTCTTGTTGAGGTTGAGGCGCAAGCCAAGGCCGCCCGCTGGTAGGAACCATGCGTTTTGTGAGTCCGAGCCGCCGTTGATAAAATTCACTGAGCCGTGAGCGTAGCTGCCACCTAATTTTGCGGTTACGCCGAAGTCATCTGTTCCTAGATCGACTTTATAAAAGACGCCAGCACCGCTCGATTTTCCATTGCCGCTTTTGATGCCGCTGGAAGTATTAAAACTCGCTTTTGCCACACCGATTTGGTACAGCATTCCTTCCACGCTTTGCGAAATACTAAAACCGTTGTAAGGCGTGGATGCGAAGGTGTAGTCGCCATAGATCTTTCCACTGGTTTTACTTGCGCGTTCGCATGGTGCACCGACGGCACATCCGAGATCAGAGTTGGTACGCACGGCCCAGGAGGCGCCTACGCTAGTGTCGTCGGCATGTGCACTTCCAGCAAAAGCTAGTAATGTAAGGGACGTCGCGATAGATAAGGTGGTGGAGACTGCGCGCTTGAATGTAGACATATCAACCTCTTCAAATGTACAACGAGTGAATCAAATTCTTTACCAAATTTTTCGTTTGTCGCCCACTTCAGCCTTGTGTTGTCGTTGGCGTTTAACTTGGTTCGCAGTGTCGTTGTGAAGAGATTAAATTTCAAAAAAATAATTGAAGGGATTGTGAGATGCGAGGCATGGGTTTGTCTCACGGTACTTTTGTCGATTTTGATCAGTTTAGGAACTTATTTTCTTAAGGGTTTGAGTAAGTCGCGTAAGTTGTTGTGATCGATTTCATACATTAACTCAAGCAAGCGTCCGATTTCTCCTTGTGGAAAGCCTTCACGGGCAAACCAACCTAAATAATGCCCCGGTAAATCGGCGATGACACGACCTTCATATTTACCATAAGGCATTTTGCGGTTGACGAGGAGCATTAAATCTTGGCTTTGCATGGGGAGTGAGCTGCTTTTTGGATGTTTCGTTTGGTGGTGAATACGATATTGCGTTCAAAATTTTTTGGGCAGGGTGCTACAATCTGCGCCACTTCTAACTGAACTTAGCCTTATAAGCTGTTTGCAAGGCCTATTGAAAATGACAACAAATCGCGCTTATCCTACACCGTTTGAGTTAGGGAATCAAAATCAAACCACGACTTGGGCTGACTGCATTCCTTTTTATGAGAAGTTGGCACAAGACTTTCCACATGTTCTGCGTTTCTTTCAGATTGGCGTTTCCGATGGTGGCATTCCCATGCATGCTGGTGTCATTACCGCAGATGGTGAATTTGATCGTGAGCGTCTAAAAGCGGCGGGGCGTCCTGTCTTTTTCAATAACAATGGTATTCATCCTGGAGAACCTGAAGGGATAGATTCCTGTATGGCTTTGGTACGCGATTTTTGTTTGCAAGAAGAACGCCGTGCGGCATTAGGAAAAACGGTCTTTTTGTTTATTCCTTTGTATAACGTCGATGGTAGTTTAAATCGTCAAAACACCTCGCGTGTGAATCAAGATGGCCCTGAAATGTTCGGCTTCCGTGCCAATGGCCGCAATCTCGATTTGAATCGCGACTTCATTAAATGCGATAGCTTGGCGGCAGCGGTGTTTAATCGTTTCTTCACCGAATGGGACCCTGATGTAATGGTCGATACCCACACGTCAAATGGCGCCGATTATAGTTACACCATGACCTTGATTCAAACCCAAGCTGACAAGCTCGGCGATGGCTTAGGGCCATTCTTGCGTAATACCATGCTGCCAGAGATTTATGCTCAGATGGAACAACGTGGTTGGCCAACATGTCCTTATGTGAATCCTGTCAAAGAAACTCCTGACGATGGCATAGAAGATTTCTTAGAAGTGCCGCGTTTTTCAACCGGCTTCGCTGCCTTACACCACACAATAGGGTTCATGCCCGAAACGCATATGTTGAAACCATACGCGGATCGCTATGCATCAATGCGCGCTTTGGTCGAGGTAGTGCTCGACTTCACGATTTCGAATGCGGCACATATTCAAGCCTTGCGGGCCGACGCTCGTGCTGCCGCGCAAAGTAAAACAGAATGGGTAGTGACATGGAAAGCAGACCATAGTAATCCCTCGACTTTCCGTTTCAAAGGCTATGAAGCCGTTTATTCGCCAAGCAAGATAGGCAACTATACGCGCCTATCGTATGACCGTAGCAAGCCATGGGAAAAAGACATTGCCTACTACGATAATTTTGTGGCGGATGTGGTAGTGCAAACGCCAAAAGCGTATTTGATTCCACAAGCATGGCGTGAAGCAATTGAGCGTTTGCGCTGGAACGGTGTGCAAATGCAAGTGCTCGACGCTGATCAAACGATGCAGGTACAGGTTTACCATGTCAAGAGTGTCAGTAGTCGTCCACATGCCTACGAAGGGCATATGTTCCATGACGATATGCAATTGGATGTGAGAACCGAAACGATACAAGCGCGTGTGGGTGACGTTTTAGTCCCGCTCAATCAAGCAAATGCACGTTATGCGGTTGAAACTTTGGAGCCGCAGGCACATGATAGTTTCTTCCGTTGGGGCTTCTTTAATAGTGTTCTGGAAAAGAAAGAAGCCTTTTCTGATTATGTTTTTGAAGACAGCGCATACGATATGCTGCAAACGGAACCAGAACTGGCGGCCAAGTTTGAGCAGTGGAAGAAAACGCATCCTGAACTCCTCTCAAATCAAACCGCAGTGCTCGACTTTATTTTTGCCAATGGCAAGCGTTTCCATGAACCTGAGTGGCGCCGCTATCCTGTTTTCGCGGTGCGCTAATTTCTGATTGATGTGAATGATTTGAATTTTTGAGTTGAACTTACTATGATCGTCTTCTATGAATACCTCGAGCAACCGCCATATTGGATTGCACACGATGAAGACGGTTATTGGTTAGTACCGGTGCGTGAGCAAGGTTGGCATGAGCGCGAAATGTTTGTTGGGCGAGTGCCAGAATTGCGGCAGGTAAGCAATCCGTTTCAGGTCGATTTGGGTTTGCCAGATTCATCGATAGTAGTATCTTGAAGAGCAGGGGCGTTGAGCGGAAGTTCTATTTGAAAAGTGGCGCCTTCTCCTTCAATGCTTTGAACGGTGATAGACCCACCCAAGACAGACGTAATAATGTTGTAGCTAATGTGTAGCCCTAGTCCGCTGCCACCTTGACCGAGCCTTGTAGTAAAGAAAGGTTCGAAGATGCGATTGAGATTCTTGTTGGCGATACCCTTGCCATTGTCTTTGACGCGTAAAGTCACTTTCTGCGCACCTATGGTAGTGGCGCTGATACGAATTTCCCCACCCGGCATCCCATCGAAACCATGAATCATGGCATTAATAATCAAGTTGCTCAGGACTTGACCTAGCGCACCAGGGTAACTTTGCATTCGTATATCTGGGGCAATGTCGATGAAGAGCTCATGCTGTTCTCTGCGTAATCGCGCAGCAAGGGTCATGCTGATTTCTTCAACTAATTTGTATAGATTAAATGTCCGCCTTTGATTTGAAGTTTGATCAGCTGATATTTGCTTGAAGCTCGATACTAGCTGTGCTGAAGTATCGAGATTGCGCAAAATGATCTCCATGGCTTCGGTTGAACTAACACAATACTTTTCCATTTCTGATCGTTTTAAACTACCTGATTGAACCAAACGCAAGAAATCATCATTGCGCTCTTTGAGCGTACTCGCTACCAACAGACTATTCCCAATCGGTGTATTGAGCTCATGCGCGACGCCAGCCACAATAGAACCCAAGGCGGCTAATTTTTCTTGTTCGACTAATTTACTTTGCGTGTGTTTT
>CALKVB010000659.1 GCA_937996605.1 uncultured Oxalobacteraceae bacterium
GTTCCTGCTTCGATCTTATATTGGCTCATACGTCTGGGTAGATTACACTAGTCGGTATTTCCGAAATACTTAATTAATTCGGCTTATTTTACTCGTTCTTAAAGCTTATGGATCATACAAATCAAATTAGAATGCGCATTTGTGAGTTAGAGGTAGAGCATCGCGACCTCGACTCCGTCATTGAGGCGATTGTGAAAGATCCAAATCATGATGAATTGCAACTTCGTCGTTTAAAAAAACGCAAACTGCAGTTGAAGGATTACATTGCTTTGCTCAAGATGCAATTGTCTCCCGATATTCCAGCGTAGTTTGCCGCTTGGCGGTCAACGAAATGGTCGTCCAGTCCAGGATCGTTATCGATTCAAAAAGAATTTACTCGCGTATTTTATAGCTTATTTATTTTGACAGAAATTCAATCCAATTCGAATGCCCAAGGTATTCATGACCAAGAAGTAGAACAGATTTTCGGTGAGACGGGCCTACTTAGTTCATCTATTCCTGGTTATCGTCCACGTGCTGCTCAAATTGAAATGGCGAAGTCCATCGCTTTGGCGATTGAAGGGCAGAGCACTTTATTGGCCGAAGCAGGTACGGGCACGGGTAAAACTTATGCTTATTTGATCCCGGCATTGTTATGGGGTGGTAAAACAATCGTTTCTACAGGTACGAAGAATCTGCAGGATCAGCTTTATCTGCGAGACATCCCGACGATCAAGAAAGTATTGAAGGCGCCAGTGTCAGTTGCCTTGCTCAAAGGGCGTGGCAATTATCTCTGCCATTTTCATCTTGAGCGGACTTTGCAAAACGGTCGTCTCACTTCACGAGAAGATGTTGGTTATCTTCGTGATATCTCGCGTTTTATCAAAACGACGATGAGCGGTGATAAAGCTGAATTGGCGCGTGTACCCGAAACCGCACCGGTTTGGTCTCTCGTGACTTCAACTAAAGACACTTGCATGGGATCTGAGTGTCAATACTATCAAGACTGCTTCGTGATGAAAGCGCGAAAAGAGGCGCAACAAGCGGATGTTGTCGTTGTTAATCATCACTTGTTTTTTGCTGATTTGGCCTTGAAGGATACCGGTATTGCAGAGCTGTTGCCCTCTGCAAATACGGTTATCTTCGACGAAGCACATCAATTGCCAGAGACTGCTACTTTGTTTTTTGGCGATGCTGTCTCAACATCGCAAATATTAGAACTTTGCCGAGACAGTTTGGCGGAAGGCCTCTCGCACGCGAGAGATGGTGCAGAGTGGGCGAAGATCGTGGCACCAGTTGAACGTGCGGCGCGAGATTTGCGCCTAGCGTTTCCGCAAGATTCAATCCGCCTCTCGTTAGCGCAAATCGCACCTTCAAGCCCTTTTTTCGAACATTTAGAAACCTTGAAAGATAGTTTGGAAGATTTGATCGCAGTATTGGAGAAACAAGCAGAGCGCGCTGAAACAATTGAACAGTGTCGAGTGCGAGCGATAGATCTTCATTCGTCACTTGAGGATTGGCGCGAGCTAGATCCTAACTCAAAAGAGGCGAAAGGGAAGCCAGAATGTGTTTTATGGGTTGAAGCCTATTCCAGTTCTTTGCAATTGCATAAAACCCCCTTATCGATCGCACCTATTTTCAATAAGCAACGTGAAGGCGTGCCGCGTGCTTGGATTTTTGCCTCTGCGACGATGGCGGTAAAAAACGACTTTAGTCATTATGTGTCGCAAATGGGCTTGTGGGATGAGCCCGCTAAAACTTGGCCAAGTCCATTCAATTATCAGGAACAGGGTATGCTTTATGTTCCTGAAAATATGCCGCAACCGAATTCCTGGGAATACACGGACGCGGTAGTTGATGCGGCCTTGCCTCTGATTGAAGCCGCGGGCGGTCGCACATTTATGCTGTGTACCACCAATAAAGCGGTGAAGCATTGTGCAGAGAGATTGCGTGAAGAGTTTGAAAAGCGAGGCTTATCATTTCCCTTATTTGTGCAAGGTGACGCAGGTCGAACCGAATTACTCGACCGCTTCCGTGCCGCGGGTAATGGAGTCTTAATTGGGAGTCAGAGCTTTTGGGAAGGTGTCGATGTGCGTGGAGATGCGCTTTCTTTGGTTGTGATTGATAAATTGCCGTTCGCTCCACCTGATGATCCTGTGCTCGCAGCACGAATCGAAGCGATGGAGAAAAAAGGCTTGAACGGATTTGTGCATCATCAGTTACCAGAGGCTATTATTAATTTGAAGCAAGGTGCAGGGCGTTTAATTCGCGATGAAACAGATCGTGGTGTGTTAATGATTTGCGATCCGCGACTGATTTCGAAACCTTACGGCAAACGTATTTGGCAAAGCTTGCCGCCATTTTCGCGTACACGCGAACAAGCAGTGGCGATTCAATTTTTTAGCCATCTGGCAGCGCATCCAGCTGCTAAGTGAATAACAAGTTGAATAACAAGTGAGTAACAGCAGGGGGAGTGAAGATGATTCAAACGGAACAACAACGGGTGGTAGATCAAGCGATCACAAGTCGGAGATCAATTCGTGCTTTTTTGCCGAGCTCGGTTGAACATGACGACCTTGCCGAAATTCTCAAAGTCGCGTCGCGAGCGCCATCTGGAACCAATACTCAACCTTGGAAAGTTTATGTGTTAACGGGTGAAACCAAGGCTAAGCTTGAGCAAGAAATTCTCGATGCACATAATGCGCCGGAGATTGCGAAAACCCATACTGAAGAATATAAGTATTATCCCGTCGAATGGCGCAGCCCTTATATCGATAGGCGTCGTAAAGTAGGTTGGGATTTGTATGCCTTACTCGGATTGGGGCGTGAGAATAAAGCCGAGATGCATGCACAACACGGTAGAAATTATATTTTTTTCGATGCACCCGTTGGCTTGATCTTTACTATCGATAGAATCATGGAACAAGGCTCTTGGCTCGACTATGGCATGTTCTTGCAAAACATCATGATCGCAGCACGTGGTCGTGGCCTTGATACGTGCCCCCAAGCCGCATTCACGCAATATCACAAGATCATTAAATCGGTGCTGCAATTGCCTGATGAAGAAATGGTGGTATGTGGAATGGCGTTGGGCTACGCTGATCCGACTAAAATAGAAAACTCTTTAGTGACTGAGCGAGCCCAGTTGGTAGAGTTCACCAAGTTTTTGGGTTGATAAATTCGACCTGCAATTTGAACTTGTAATAAATTTTCTTGCTCTTTAAGAAACCTTTGATATGATGAACCACATCTGCGAAGGTATTTAATGAAGAAGTTACGCTAAGTGTTTAATTTTCTTGCGAATTATCACAAACTTGTTAAACTTCTTTCCGTTAAGAATTTTTTGTTAGAAGGAGCTATTCATGCTTGCATCAAAGCTGAAGTCGATGGGGAAATCAATGTTTTCATTCACCAGTGGGGCCTCACTTTTTGCTATTGCTGCGCTCGTTCCGGCTTTAACTTTGGGAATGATGTCCGAAGCAAGCGCAGCACACCATAAGAAACATGTGGTGAAATCATCTTCTTCAAAGTCAAAACATGTGGCAACTAAGGCTGGTAAGCGTCAAAAAAATTCTGTGACGATTGCTAAGTCAAGCAAACATCGGGGCAAAAAACACGTAGTGGCACATCGAGTTGCAGTGGATGATCGTCCCAGTATTGGCGATCGCGCAGGCCTCAAACATTCCGATGATCCATTGGCATTAGCATCAAATGTCGCTTTTGTTGTTGATCAAGATAGTTCAAAAGTACTGTTCGAGAAAAATTCAGAAGTATCCTTACCTATCGCTTCCATTACGAAGTTGATGACTAGTCTCGTGGTGGTTGAGGCTAAACAGGATCTCAACGAAGTCATAGAGATTACGAATGAAGATCTGGATAAAGAAAAAGGAACGGGCTCCCGCTTGCAGGTTGGTGCAAAATTGTCGCGTGCAGATCTCCTACACATCGCATTAATGAGCTCAGAAAATCGTGCGGCCTCAGCCTTGGGACGCAATTACCCAGGTGGCTTACCAGCGTTTGTGAATGCAATGAATGCAAAAGCAAAACAGCTGGGGATGAACGATACTAGTTATGTCGATTCAAGTGGACTTTCAAGTAAGAATGTAGCGT